>CAZLJB010000220.1:0-5897 GCA_964559195.1 uncultured Anaerolinea sp.
CACGGCTCTGAACACTCTTTCCCTACACGACGCTCTTCCGATCTCCAATGCCAATTTATTCATACTTGGATGTGAGGGCCTGAGCGAAATGGCACAAGCTGAATACAGCGCGGCGATGAAGATCCTTCAATTTGCCGGAGGTAAGAGGCTTGGCCCCGAAATCGCGCAGGGTTGGATGGATAATCGTTTCAATTTTTCTGGAGTTGAGACCCGACTGGCAAAACCCGGCGGCGTGGCAGAGACCATCGAAGTTGCAGGTTTTTGGAGCGATATTAGAGAAATCTACCAGGCGCTCAAAGAAGATCTTTCACCCCTGGCGGAGCATGTGTTGGGGCATTTTTCGCATGCTTATCCCCAAGGCGTTTCGCTCTACATGATTCTGCTTGGCGAAGTTTCGGATGCAAACGCTTCTGAGGCGCGCTTGCGAAAAATCTGGGAAACTGCCATGCAGACAAGCGTAGATCATGGCGCGGTAATTTCACATCACCATGGAATAGGGCTGGCTCGCCAGGCCTACTTGCGCCAGGAGTTGGGTTCCAGTTTCATGATACTGGAGCAAATTAAGAATGCGCTCGATCCTGAAGGTATATTAAACCCAGGGAAGTTGTCTTTTCGGAGGTAAACATGGATGCTCGTACTGGGAAGAAAATACGTCTCGGTCGTCTTTTTGATCAAACCAGCCACAAGACCTTAATTGTTGCTTATTCGCACGGCGTAATAATGGGTCCAAGACCCGGGATGCAAAATCTGCATGAGATGAAACGCATCAGTCTTAGCCTGGAACGAGCGAATGGATTAATGATCGCACCCGGTATGGTGACCGCACTTGAAGATAGTTTCATCGGGCGGCAGCGTCCGAGTATGATCATCCACCTCGATTATCAAAGTTTTAGTCGGGCCATCATGCCATATAATCAGGGCGCAACAGTTGAGTTAGCCCAAATTGAAGATGTGGTCGCTGCAGGTGCTGACGGTGTAATGACCTATCTGTATATGGGCTATGACGATCCTGAACGAGAAAAAATGGAGATCGCTCGCAATGCCCGCCTGGCACGTGCCTGCGAACGCTGGGGCATCATCTTGATGATAGAACCACGCAGCGCACGGGAAGCGAGCATTCCAGCGGATAAAACTGACCCGAAAATCCTGGGGTTGTATACCCGGATATCTGCGGAAATCGGCGCAGATCTGGTAAAGTGCATCCATCCAGGCAACGAAGACGTTCTTCGCAAAGTTATTGATGGTTGCACCGCACCTGTACTTGTTGCAGGCGGATCACGTGCGGACAAAGCGGAAAATGCTTATCTCCGGGCCGAATCTGCCATGCGCGCTGGTGCAGCGGGACTGGTCTATGGAAGAAATATTTATGAGGCAATAGACCCGGTTGGAGAGCTTGACCGGTATCTTCGTATTGTGCATACCAGTCCAGTTTTATGATTATCACGGTTTCACCCAACACAGCCCTGGATAGAGTCAGGATCATCAGTGGATTTCGAGCCGGAAAACAAAGTCGTGCTTTCAGTGAATTTATCCAACCTGGCGGGTCAGGTGTTCATGCGGGCAGTGTGATCCAAAGTCTGGGAGGCGAGGCAATTTCCCTGGTTGTAACTGGAGGTCACATAGGTGAATTGTGGAAAGCGGAAGCTAAAAAACGTGCTCTTCGTTTTGACATGGTTTCCATTTCTGATGAGATGCGTGAATCATTTTGCCTGATCGATCTCGATCTGGGAAGCGTGGTTGAGAGCGTGGTTGCCGGACCTACTATTCCGACTGAAACAAAAGACGCCATTCTCGCCCGAATAAAATATTACCTTCCAAATGCAGAATTGATCATTGTTTCTGGAAGTGTGCCCCCCGGTATTGCGAGTGACATTTATTCAGAGATAATTGACCTGGCACGGACATATAAGGTTCAAACTCTGGCGGACATTCACTCAGAACCACTTAAAAAAGCAATTGGTCACAAACCCTGGTTAATCAAACCTAATCTTTTTGAATTTCACGAACTTATCGGGCATACAACCCAAAACCTGGCTGAAAGAATACAGGAAAGCCGCAAGTTTTGTCAGCAAAGCGGAACCGTGCTTGCACTATCAATGTCCGAAGAAGGCATGCTTTTATCGAGTTCTGAAGGACAATATTTACTAACCGCTCCAGCCATAAAAATGCACTTACCTGGTGGCTCTGGGCAGAATTTTATTGGTTGTGGAGATGCCATGGTTGGGGCGCTGGCTTATGAATACTGCCGTTCAAAAGATTTGATAGCAGCGGCTAAACTTGGGCTCGCGGCGGCGCATTTCAACCTGGGAACTTTTGGCGTTCCAGAGATCGAGGCCGAACAGGTTATCAACCTATCCAGGTTTGTTGAGGTTCAAAAGCTGTCAAACTAGACGTAGTTTAGCATACAACGAAACAGTTCCAATGCACTCAGCAATGATTTTGTCGGAGTTATAACTTCCGCCATTTTTACTGATCGGCTTAATAAATCTATTTAATTAAAAGGACAACATGAAACCTATCACCATCGGAAAGTTGCGCGGGCTGCAGCAATGTACTTCAGTGCGTGGAACCTTTACCTGCCTGGCACTCGATCATCGCCAGAATCTGCGCAAAGCCAATCCACTTTTCATGGATGACGCACAGCTCAGCCGCTTCAAATTGGATGTAACCGCCGAACTCGCACCCTACTCCACTGCTGTCCTGTTGGATCCGGAGGTTTCGGCGTCACAGGTAATATCCAGCGGGGTCCTGCCCGGACAGACGGCTTTTGTTGTAGCGCTGGAGTCGACCGGCTACACTGGCGATGCTACCGCCCGCCGCGCACAAATCATCCCTGGTTGGAGCGTGGAAAAAGCCAAACGAATGGGTGCCAGCATGGTCAAGCTGCTGGTTTACTATCACCCCGATGCTCCCACCGCAGCCGAAGCGAAGGCGTTTACCGCGAATATCGCCGCCGAATGCATTAAATATGACCTGGGCTTGATGCTTGAACCACTCTCATATTCTCTGAATAACGAGAAATTGAGCAGCGATGAGAAGCGTTATGTCGTTGTTGAAACCGCCCGCCAGCTAACACCCATCGCTGGCGTGGATATACTCAAAGCCGAACTTCCTCTCGACGCATTGGATGCTGAGAATAATCCTGACCATTTAGCCTCTGCCTGTGCCGAAGTCAGCGCAGTCTCAATTACACCCTGGATACTCCTTTCCGCAGCTGTCTCCTATGATATGTATCAGCAACAGATCATAGCTGCCTGCCAGGCAGGAGCGAGCGGAATTGCTGTTGGACGGGCAGTCTGGCAGGATGCGGTTAAAATGTACGGGGAAGAACGTATCAGCTTTTTGCGTGACACTGCAAGGGAAAGGCTGGTGCGCCTGAACGCCCTTTGTCTGTCCCTGGCGAAACCAGTAACCGATTTTTACAGCGCTGCTACACCGTTTGACTGGTATCGAAATTATTAGAAAGGCTCCCAAATATGACCCAACGGTTTGACGTGCTTGTGGCTGGAGAAATTAATCCCGATCTAGTCCTTTCTGGAAATGTCGAACCAGAATTTGGGCAGGTTGAAAAAATGGTTGGAACCGCCGCGTTGACCGTGGGCTCATCTTCTGCCATCTTTGCCTGCGGTGCTGCTCGACTTGGCCTGAAGACTGCCTTTATTGGGAAATGTGGTGACGATATTTTTGGGCGATTCATGCTAGAAGAAATGACGAAGCGTGGTGTGAATGTTGAATATGTTGTCTGTAAACCTGATGGTGAAACCGGTTTGAGCGTAATTTTGAACCGCGGAATTGATCGCGCAATCCTGACTCATTCCGGACTAATTTCGGCCCTTAGTGCAGAAGATGTTCACGATGACTTGCTTGGACAGACACGTCACTTACATGTAGCCTCTTATTTTCTACAAACTTCCCTGCGGCCCGGGCTACCTGATCTCTTTGAGCGAGCCCACAAAATGGGTTGCAGCACATCGTTGGATCCCAACTACGACCCTTCTGAGAAATGGCAAGGGTTTGATGAACTGCTGCCGCTATTAAACGTATTTTTTCCAAACGGAACAGAAGCCTGCTCTCTGGCCCATCAGGCCAACCCAGAACAAGCAGCTGATTGGCTATCAACCAGAGTTGAAACTCTGGTCATCAAACTTGGGCCAGATGGGGCGCTGGCGATACGTGGCGGTCAGAAAGTTCTAATTCCATCCATCCCCATCCAATTTGTGGACAGCGTTGGAGCAGGGGATAGTTTCGATGCTGGGTTCATTTATGGGTACTTAAATAACTGGCCTTTGGAAAAGACTTTAAAACTTGCAATAATATGCGGGGCTTTATCGACACAGGCTTCTGGTGGCACCATCGGGCAGGCATCAATGAAAGATGTGGAACCTTATGATCTTGGATGAAATAATTAACTCGCAAAAAAATGGCGTTGCACAAGGGATTGTATCGATCTGTTCAGCCAACCCGTGGGTGCTTAAAGCTGCCATGCAGCGTGCTGCTAAAAACAAAACCCCACTGTTGATCGAAGCAACATGTAACCAGGTCAATCAGTTTGGTGGATACACAGGAATGACGCCAGCCGATTTTGCAATGTACGTGGGTAATCTGGCACGCGAAAATGGGCTAAGGAAAGAATTGCTGCTGCTTGGTGGAGATCACCTGGGGCCGAACGTCTGGCAAAATGAAGGTAGCGGGAACGCGATGAAAAAGTCGATGGATCTGGTAGCTGCTTATGTGCGTGCAGGTTTTACCAAAATCCACCTGGATGCAAGCATGAAACTTGGTGGAGACATCCCCGGAATTCTGTCGACCGAGGTTATAGCAAGGCGAACAGCAGAAATGGCCAAAACTGCCGAAGAGGCTGCCTTAGACAGGGAGCAATTAAGATATGTCATCGGGAGCGAAGTTCCTGTGCCAGGTGGCTCTGTTTTCGGGAACGAAGAAGGTGACTTGCATATTACCCAGCCCGCCAGTGTGCAGGAGACTATTCTGGTTACCAGTGAGGCTTTTCGCCAGTCAGGCTTGAAAAAGGCCTGGGAACGGGTCCGTGCCGTTGTTGTCCAACCCGGTGTTGAATTTGGTGACGACTTCATTCAGGATTATGTTCCCGAAAAAACCAGGGAATTGATCCACTTCATTGAAACGGAAGCTAACCTGGTTTACGAGGCACACTCGAGTGATTACCAGGAACGGACAGCGCTGCGAAACCTGGTATGTGATCATTTTTCAATTCTAAAGGTAGGCCCGGCCTTGACTTACGCATTGCGTGAAGCCTTTTTTGCCCTATCTTTTATGGAAAACGAACTTTACCCCAAGGAATCTCGATCGGGACTGGTTGCAGTTTTGGACGATGTCATGCTGCGGGACCCCATTCACTGGCAAAAATATTATCCAGGTTCCCTGAAAGAACAGGCCTTCAAACGGAAGTTCAGTCTGAGTGATCGCATCCGATATTACTGGCCTGATGGCAAGGTACAAGCCGCGCTGAAGAAATTGCTAAATAATATGCATCGTGTGCGCATGCCGCTTTCGTTAGTCAGCCAGTATGCACCCTGGTTTTTTCTTGAGGCCAGAAGCGACCAAGGACGGAACACAGTCGAGAATTTATTACTCAAAAGAGTCGATATGGTTTTGGATAACTACGATTTCGCCTGCGGAATTAAGTCAGACTGAGCAGATCGTAGCAATATTAGACCTCGTGCAAAAGTCAGTTATTGGGAAAGCAAAGTGGCCATTCCTCCGACAAGCTGTTAGGTTATCTCCATTCTCTGACGGTACGCTTTATCAAAGCCGCCAGCGCAAGACAGGGCTTTAGCGTCTTGGGCGCATTGATTGCGATTACAAAAGAAGTTGTCACGATTACTGAGCATGGTTACATCAATGCAATCTCTGTTTGTGCA
>CAZLJB010000221.1:0-5883 GCA_964559195.1 uncultured Anaerolinea sp.
TCTTTAACGATCCACCACCCACAGAGCTCCACCCGGCTCTGAACATTTTCCCTACACGACGCTCTTCCGATCTTCCTCACCCAGCAGCAGGATGCGCCGATCCGCAGCCATAGCCTGCCCAAGCGCGTCATCAATCGCCTCTGAAAAACTGATTTGCCTCATAACGCTCCCAGCCCGGGCTGGAGCGCCAGCGCGGTAATTTGATCCACCTCAGAACGAATGGCGCTTTCCATTTCGCGCAAGCGCTGGGGGTTATCCTCATTCAATATCTGCCGGCTGCGCACCAGCGGATCATTCTGCCAGCTGACCTGGCGTTGAGCCGAACCCACCACGCCCAGAATCTGGCGCATTGATGCGATCCGCTCAGCCCAGGACGCACCACCCGACTTGAAAAAGCCCTTGATCATCAGCCAGATCCGTTTCTTAAACGAATAAACCGGTCTGCGCAGCATATCCAGCAGCCCATCCCCCAGGAAGTGACCCTCCAGGTGCACACAGTGAGCCCAAATGAAGCCCGGCCCCTGCCCGGCGCGCACCTGCCGCAGAGCCGCCTCCGCCACTGACCAGACCGCACCAACATCCGCCCCATCCACTTCCCAGGCCTGCAACCCAAAAGCCTGGGCACGTGCCAGCAAATTACCTGACACGGCTGTGGCCGAGGGCGTGGTGATGCCCAGCTCATTATCCTTGCACACAAACAGCACCGGCAGCCGCCAGACGGCAGCCAGGTTGAAGGCTTCCATTAACATACCCTGGCTGGTGGCGCTTTCACCAAAAAAAGCCACCGCCAATGAGCCGGGTCGCAGCATCTGACCGGCCAACGCAAAACCAACCGCCGCCGGACCGGAGGCGCCTACGATACCGGATGTAGCCGCCAGTTTTTGCGGCTCAAACAGATGCATATGCCCACCCATGCCGCCGCACAAACCATCTGGCTGCCCCATGAACTCACGCAGCAGCGCATAAGGATCCACTCCGCGCATCAGCAACGGCGGCGTACCACGATGTTCGAGTGCCATGGCATCCTGAGCACCCAATTGAGAGACAATTCCAGCGGCAATGGCTTCCTCGCCCAGTCCCAGGTGCATCTCACCCGAGATCAGCCCGGCTTTCCAGATTTTACGCACCGCTTCCTCAAAACAGCGGCTTTTGAACATCAAGCGATACAGTTGCCAGTGATCAGGCGTCATACGCGCTCCTCGTTGGTTACGCGCAATTTATTGAAGAAATGCGCGCCGGTTCTTCCACAACAAACTGGCCATTGCTGGCCCAAGCGACATGATTACCACCACAATCGCCAGTTCAATCGCACCGGCGGCATTCAGCGGCACAAACATACTGTGCTGCAGGTCATACAACAGATCCTCCAACCCAAGGAACATGGCGCCACCCGCCCCAAGCAGCATCGAGAAAAAACCCCAATCCTTCATCTGCCATAGACCGACCACCCCCACCAGGCAGGCCAGCGTCACAAATAGATCCGGCAGCGGAAAAGCCTGCTCATAACCAACATAGACCGCATAATCCGGGTCACTGGGCAGGCGCGCCTGGACGACATCCGGCGCAAAAAACCATGCATACCAGTAGGCGCACATGGCCAGGATCGCAAAAATTCCAATCCCTATCACAATGTTGATATCCTTGTTTCGCTTCATTAAATTTACGCCTCCTCACGGCAAGAAATGCCTTTATATTAGCGTAAAATGGCCAGATTGGCGGCATGAAATTCAGCCCAAAATCCGATTCCCATTTTGTCATTGTGTCTGCCAGGCCGTCACCCGGTTACGCCCGGCGTGCTTGGATGCGTACATGGCTTCATCCGCGCGCCGCAGCAGTTCGTCCAAATCCACACCCAAATCGCCGGCAGAATCAGCCACTCCGATACTGGCCGTTACCGGTATGCCGCCCACCTGATCCTTGAGTGCCTCAATCGCCCGCCGCAAGCGTTCGGCCACCAACAAGGCATCCTTCAAAGCAGTCTCGGGCATGGCCAGCACGAATTCTTCGCCGCCAAAGCGCGAAAAAATATCCGGTGAACGCACCAGGCCCTTGCAGACTGCCGCCACCTTCTGCAGCACCTGGTCACCCCTGACATGACCATGGATATCGTTGATCTGCTTGAAGAAGTCCAGATCGATCATCAGGATCGAGAGCGGGCGGGCCGAACGCTGGGTTTGATCGAAATAGGTATGGGCCATTTCGTAAAAATAGCGGCGATTATAACTGCCGGTCAGCGGGTCGCTGATCGCCATCTCATTCAGGCGGATCTCATCCTTCTTCTGGCGGGTATTGTCATATAAAGTCAGCAGCCACCCGATCGATTCACCGGCATTGCCCGCCAGGCTGGATATAGTCAACCTGAAATACTGCGCCTGCTGGACACCCAGGATTAGCTGGACATCTTCCCTGGCCTCACTCCAGGCTTGAAAGGCCTCCGGCAGCCAGGCAGCCAGCACCTTTCCAACCGGCTGACCCTGCAACTGTGCTTCACTGGCTGCGATGGCCTGCTGCGCCGCGGTATTGCTAAAAATGATCAGCCCTTCGACATCCGTCACCACCACACCATCTTGCATATTTTTGATGATCACATCGGAGGCGACTGGCAGCAAATAAAAAGTATTAAAACGCAGCGTGGCCCAGCCAAAGAACATCACCGTAAAAAGAAGACTGAGGGCCGGCTCATCCACAAACGGCAGCGGGTTCCAACCTAACAAGTCTGTGGCGATACTGACCACAACCGGGATCAGGATGCCCAACACCAGCAGGCCCGTCTGCCGGCGCAGTACCCCCTTGGAACGGAAGAAAGCCCGCAGCAACAAAATCAGGCTGCTGGCGGCCAGCAGATAGGTGACAGCCAGTTGGAGCAGGAAATAGCTGCCCATGACCTGCTCCGGGTCGCCATCCACCAGCGCAACAGTCCACATCTGGTGATGGAGGTGGTTGCTGGCTGCCAATGCGCTGATCACCAGCAGCATTCCCAGCGTAACTGCCATAATTGATTTTGGGACACGTTTTAATCTCAGGCTGAATTCAAGTGAGAAAAAAAACAGGCCCGTCAGGGTGCTTAATACCATAATGGGGATGACCCGCCATAAAATTTCCTTCAACCACAGCTGTGTGCTGATCGTATCCAGGGTTGCAAACAACATCCACAAGGAACTGCAGGCTGCCATCATTGCAAAAGAAGCTGCACGTGTCACCTTGCGACGCGATTGGTAGGCGCGCAGCGCAATCACCCCACTGATGGAAGCTGCAATAAGCATTAATAAAACATACGGGCCACGCTCATAAATCATCAGTTCACCTATAAAAGTTCCATTTTCAGCACGATTAAATTTTTGCAGCCGGGCCAGGAGCGAGCAGATCAGCCCTGGGTTGATATCCAAAAACAGTTTAGCTTTTATTACGGGCGCCGATTTTCGTCCGCCTTAATGAAAAAAGGAGCGTTAATATCCTATCATGTACCAGAGCGTAAAATCAATTATTGATGCACTCAAATCTTGTACCTGAAATTTTGCGTTTATTGAATATCGCCATCGCCAGGCAAGGTTTTTCTGCTGGTGGATCCAAGATCAAAGTTAGAAATATTATGCACTGGAAATTAATTTTCTGCAATGAAAACCACCGGCTTTCGCGCACCAGTGTGGCGTATTTAGGGTGGCGGTTGTGAGCCGCTCAAATCCAGTATGGAAATTGAGGCGTTACCCTCGCAGGGCTGGGTCTCCAGGGCAAAGCGCAGCGCCTGTTCCACCGGCATGGCTGTGCCAGATTCAAAATGCTGTTCAAAAGTCTGGGCGCCCAGGGCGGAGCGCAGCTGCTGGGTGAGGGCTTCATAATCCGGGCGTTCGGCCTCCGTCAGCAGGCTGTCATCTCTGCTCCGCTGAGTCCAGGCTGCCCCAAAAAGCTGCGCGGCTCTTGTGTATTGCCCAAGGCCGAGTTGGACGCGCGCAAAACCATCCAACAACAACCAGACTTCCGGCAGATTGGTGTTTATACTAATCATTTCCAGAACACACTCAAGCGCTGTCCGCAGCAAGCCCTGGGTATCGGAAATATGAGATGAACCCAATAGCAAATCAATATAAGCCAGAACTCCACCGTACCAGCCCAAGGCCAATGGATTGGCACGCACCCAACTGGCCTGTGTTGCGAGTCCGCAATACAGGCGGGCTTTTTCAAGATCGCGCTCCACCAGGGCCAGCAGGCCAAGAAAGCCATTGGCATACGAGATGCCCGCGTCAGAACCGACCATCTGGCAGATCCGCAGGGAGCGATCAAAATAATCTCTGGCAGCCTGAAAATCACCGGTCACTCTGGCCAGCGTGCCCAGGTTGTTTAGTACCAGCGATACCCCAAACGAATCGGGCGGATTGCCGATCTGCAGGCATTCTTCATACAGCCGGCGCGCCTTCTCAAAGTCTTTTTCAAGCGTGGCAAGATTGCCCAGGTTGTTCAAACAGCGCGCGCTGCCATCATCATTTCCGGCTGCGCGAAATAAGGCCAGGGCAGATTCGTAATAAACCCTGGCCTTGCCCGGGTTCCCGGTATCGAACCACAAATTGGCGGTATTATTCATAGCCCGGGCGCGTTCCAGGCTGAGATCAGCGGGTTGGATGGACAGGGCGCGCTCCAGCCAGGCGAGCGGCTCGCGCAGAATCCCACGCTGGGACCAGTATTGGTATAAACGCCCGACTTTAAAAATAAAATTAACCTGGTCGTGTGCGAAGGCCCATTCGACTGCCAGCCGCAGGTTATCGAGCTCATCATCCAGGCCCGCAAACCAGAGCACTTCATCCGGCCCACTGAGCGCCTCAATCGTAGCATCCAGGCGCGCTTCCAGCACGGCAGCGTGAGCCTGCTGCAGGTCGGGCAGGCGGCCACTCAGGCTCAGTTTTTCAAGGGCATATTCTCGCAAAGTCTCGAGCATTTTAAAGCGGGTCTGACCGCTCAAACCATCCACCTGACGCAGCAGGCTTTTATCCTGGAGTGACTCAAGCCCGCTGATCACATCCAAATCCAAGCCCGGGCTGCAAATGGTTTCGGCGTCTGCCAGGCACCAGCCCCCGCTGAAAACCCCCAGGCGCGCAAACAAATTCTTTTCAGCTTCATCTAACAGCTCAACACTCCAATCAATGGCGCCGCGGATGGTTTGCTGGCGAGCCGGAAGATCGCGCGCCCCGCCAGTCAGAAGATTAAGGCTATACTTTAATTTTTCGAGCATTTGGGCTGGCTTAAACAGGCGCGAACGCGCGGCTGCCAATTCAATCGCCAGCGGCATCCCATCCAGTTTCCGGCAAATTTCAGCCACAAACCAGGCATTCTCTTCATTTAATTCAAATGACGGCTGGGCCGCCCGGGCATGCTGGATGAATAAGGCAATCGCTTCATATTGGGCCAAAACTAGCGCGGTTTGCCGGCGTCTAGATTCTGGCAGCCCGAGCGGGGGCACCGGATAATCATGTTCACCGCGCAAGTGCAAAATCTCGCGACTGCTGACCAGTAACTTGAGCCTGGGCGCGGCGGCCAACAGCCTGGCAAGCAGCGGCCCGGCGCTGATGACCTGTTCAAAGTTATCGATGACCAGGAGCGTCTGCCAGTTGCGGAGGTGCGCCTGCAGGTTGTGCTCGAGCTGCTCTCCCTGGCTATCCTTGACTTTCAGACTGGCGGCAATGGCGGGCAGTACCATTTGAGGGTCGGTCAATGAGGCAAGTTCTACAAACCAGACTCCGTTTTCAAAATCATCCAGTAGATCTGATGCAACCTGCAGCGACAGGCGAGTCTTGCCAGTTCCGCCAGCACCGGTTAATGTCACCAGGCGCACCTGTGGGTTGCGCAGCAGCCCCAACACAGCGGCGATTTCACGGTCACGCCCAACAAACGGGG
>CAZLJB010000222.1:0-5858 GCA_964559195.1 uncultured Anaerolinea sp.
ATCTACACGGCTCTGAACACTCTTTCCCTACACGACGCTCTTCCGATCTACGAACCCGGTGGCTCAGCCTCTCAAGATTTGGGTTTTCGTCTGGCGTCAGTTCGAATAATTCCCTGGCATGCGCGTTGATTTCGCGAATCCGCCCGCCCCCTTCTATTAATAGGATGGCATCCTGGTGGCTTTGAATTTCGGTGTGTTCAAGTTTGGTAAGTGATTGGATGGGCGGGCGTACCCGCGGCGCGATACGCAAGAATAGCCAGACCAATAGGAAAAATAACAGTCCGGATATTAGAAAGCCGATGCCCAGGAGAATCTGCCCTTGTAGCATAACGGCGGTTACCCTGATCTACACCCTGGAAGTGGTTGAGTCCTGGCGACGGGCTTCCGCAGCCAGCTCTGTAATTTCACGAATATCGGAAAATGGATGCTGGGCTGGTGAAACCTGGCCAATTGCCATGCTCATGAATGGAAATTGTTCAGATTTGCCATCTTTTGTGGGGGCTACGATATATCCCTGCTGCCTATCCATAAAATTGTAGTGAGATACGACTTCTTCGGCAAAGCGACTCTTTAATTTTTGGAGGATGGCGGGTGCATTGCTTTCGGATGTCATAACCACGAAATTGTCGCTGCCCGCATGCCCAATGAAATCATTCGGGGTGCCAAGCTCATCCAGAACTTCGCCAATCAACATTCCAGTAAAACGAAGAACATCATCGCCAGTTACAAACCCATAGACATCATTAAATGATTCAAAATCATTAATGCGAATATCGAGGTAGGCCCAATTTGTTTCGCGAATAATTCGACGAAGCTGTTCTTCAATTAATCGCCCGGCGGGCAATCCTGAGCGCGGGTCGGTCAGGCTTTCGCGCTCAGAACGACGAATGGCACCCTGTACACGCAGCTTCAATTCCTCGATATCAAATGGCTTGGTGATGTAATCATCCGCGCCCAGCTCAAGGCCTTGCAACCGGTCACTGCGTTCATCTTTCTGAGTCAGAAAGATGACGGGAATATGGCTGGTCCGTGTGTTGGTTCGTAGTCTGCGGCACACTTCGTAGCCGTCGATATCGGGCAGCATAATATCCAGGATGATCAGATGTGGCAGAGCCTGGCGGGTTTTGTCAAGGGCATCCTTACCGCGTAAAGCTGTATCCACTTCAAAGCCAAGACCGCTGAAATAGATCTTCAGCATATTCGAAATATCTATATCATCTTCTGTGATCAATAGACGGGCTTTTCCCATCGAGAACCTCCCAGCATAATTGGCTACTTTGATTGTATGAAAATTACACTTTGTGTATTTTTCTGTTTTTATCAGAGGTTGCCGTTATAAAAAATAAGCTATATCAAGAGCCACTGGTATTACCATGATTCGATGTTCTTAATACCTCTGCGAGGGTATAAGTGCTTATGCAAATGCGAATTTCGCATGAGGTGATGATCGCTGTCTTCATATTTAACATCTTTGTCGATCACACGCCTCTCCCTGGATGCGGCCAATACCACATCCGATTCGATCGTGCGAGCTGGATAAATGATCATCCCGGCGCCTATCCGGCAGTTGTGGCCGACTGCCCCACCCAGTACTGGACGGTTTGAGGACTTTAATTGATCCTGTCCATCCAATGCTTTAATCGGTGCCGAGATTAAATTATAATCTGTAAATGTTGAACCCGCTCCAATAAATGTGTTGCGTCCCACAACACACATTTGCAAACATGTGTTTTGCGCAACCATCGAATTTTCCATAATGGTAGTCATGAAAAGAGCTGCACGGAATGGTAGGAAGGTCCCATCCCCAACCACTGAAAGCATTAGCTGCACACCCTGGGAAATGTTAACATTGTTTCCGATGATACAGTTTTCAATGACTGCCCCGGCACCAATCGTGACATTATCCCCAATTGTGGTGGGTCCATGAATGATGGCATGAGGATCTATGACGCAATTTTTCCCGATTTTAACCAATCCAGAGCATTCCAATAACTGCCGGCCTTCATAAAGAGCTCTGGAAATCAGCCCCAGTTTGAAGCGTAGATCATTTTTTAGGCGATCCTCAAAGCGCACACCTCGCGAAAATAAGCCAAAAACACCATCTGCAATAAAAATATGAGTCCAACAATCGATCGATATCATGGATCGCATTGGCACCTGGTAAACCAGATCACCGCGTTCGCCGGCCATATAAGAAGGAACATGATAATAACCTACTTCACGGGCCAGCATATTGATTATTAAAGGATTGGCATCCGGTTCAGGTCCGTTTGGGTAATACCATAAATCCGCCAGGTATATGTTCCCGGCCGGAGTATAGGATGTTGATAGAGGCAGGGCGTGTTCTCGAAAAGACTGGTCATCCAGCGAAAAAGCGGCCCGTGAAGGCCTGTTACTCGCTGTTGCCAATCGGATAAACTCGTGGATATAAAATTCATCAAAAAATAAGTTATCGCGATAAACCAGCATGGGTTCCCGAGTAATAGGCAGGTGCTCACGGGATGAAATCTCGACTTCTTTGGTGGTAAATGGTGCCAGCAAGTCACGTTGCCACAACCAGAGCGGCACATTTTGAATGCGTAGATCGCGGGCTGGTTCGTTGAAGGGCGGGATAGGTCTGGGGGCCTGTAAAATTACCTTTAACATTCTTTACTCACGAACTGCTCCGCAGCGGTGTTTTTTCGATTGCAATCGTACAGGTCATATCGCCTTTGGCGATGCATTCAGTTTCTTCAACGTTAAAAAACTTCCCATTACTGACCCATAACAGAGCTTCCTGGATCAGGCCGACGGACATCTGGCAAGTGGCGATGTTTGAATGGCGTTCCCAGCATAAAGGGCAGTGATCGATTTGCCAGAGCAGCGTTTTACCGGTGTCTTCCAATTTGACTCGCTGGTCGGAATATTTATTAAATAGTTCTGCAAATGCTGTTGCGCCTATCTTTAATTTGGTTTCCAACGGTAAAAGCCTGAAAGCCAGGTCTGTTAATCCTAAGAACGGGCTATATTCACGCAAAATAAGTTGAAAACAGGCTCTGCCAATCCGAAGTGCCACGCCTCGTCCACCATGCGGGCCATAATAATCTTCCAGTGCGCTTTGCAGACGGCTGATATATTCAAAGCGAAAATCCATATCCTGGTTGTTGGGTGGGTAGTGATCGATAAATTCAGAGAGTCCTGCCAGGTTAGTGATGGCATTCACTCCGTTTCGACCAAGTACCTCTTCGGTTGCCAAAAAAATAATCCGTCCCATCCGGTTGGGGTAATTGTAGGTCTTAAGGGATGTAGTCATTGGGCTGAAACCTGATCCTGATCGAGGAAGGCCTTTAAATTTTCCATGAAATCCTGGGGGGTATCGAGCATAATAAAATGCTGGGCATGTTGCCACCGCACAATTTTTGCATGTGGCACCCCAGCTAGCAGGGGTTTCCATTGATTTGAATTGACGATATTGTCGCGATTGCCATACATTCCCATGATCGGAATTTTGAGTTGGCAGAGTTGCGGGCGCAAATCTGTGCGGCGTAGCGATGCAATGCTGAGCAGGAAAGATTCAACAGTTGTTTTGGTCAAATCGTTGTCCATCATTTCTGGAAAACGAGGATCCGCGCAAATGAAAGGAGATGCCAACTTCATCCCGCCCCGAAAAGCCCACATTCTGTTGAAAATCATGCTGGCAATGAAGCGGTATCCGGCCAGCTTCAGAGGAACAGCCAGGGATGATCCAACGATTGGCGATCCAATCACAACCGCCTTGCTGACTCGTTCTGGGTATTGGATGGCAACCGCCAGGCTGACTGTTCCACCCATGCTGTGACCAACCAAGGGAGCCTGGACAATTCCGAGCCGTTCCATAAATTGTTCGACCAGATTAACAAAATCCTGGACCGCATACGTTTCTCGTTTTTTGCCTGATTCACCAAATCCCCAAAAATCCAGGGCGTAAGTTCGATAAGAACGCCCCAAATAAGCCATGGTTTCCTGCCATAATCCCCAAGAACCTAACCATCCGTGCAACAAAATCACTGGACGGCCACGTCCAAAGACCTCATAATGAACGATGCCTTGATCTGTGGTTATTGAAGACACGGTTACTTTCTCAGGAACTTATTTCTCTCCGCCTTCCATCTCTGCCAGGATGCTGTAAAGCAGTTCAAGCAGGATGTTTTTGACGGT
The DNA here is from genome assembly GCA_964559195.1 of uncultured Anaerolinea sp. Classification (GTDB taxonomy): domain Bacteria; phylum Chloroflexota; class Anaerolineae; order Anaerolineales; family Villigracilaceae; genus UBA5195. The sequence continues at coordinate 4,177 of CAZLJB010000222.1, forward strand.
GGCTTTTTGAGTTGCGACGCATGGTAGAAGCTTGACTTTTGGCGACAGGCGCAAGGCATGGCGCATATCTTCTAAATCCCAGGCGTCAGGGGCATCCTGCTTGTTAGCGGCGACTACATAGGGTGTAGGCGCATAGGCACGAAAGGTTTCCAATATCGATCGCCCCTCGCGGAAGGTCTCCGGTCTGGTGCTGTCAATCATAACAATAAATCCAAGCATACCCTCAGAGAGAATTTCCCACATAAAATCGAATCGTTTTTGTCCCGGGGTTCCGAACAAGTAAAGCACAAGATCTTCGTCCACTGTGATCCTGCCAAAGTCCATCGCAACCGTGGTGGCTTGCTTTACAGTGCGCTCGCTGGCATTGGTAATTTTCCGCTCAGTTGCAACTACATCGATCTCGCTTACAGAACGTATAAATTGAGTTTTGCCTGCGCTAAACGGTCCTGTTACCACCATTTTGACGGTTTGCATAATCATTAAGCCTCAAATAAAATTTCTAAATCGATCGGATGCGTGTGATCAGGCGGTTGACCAGGGATTTCTGTTCTTCCCGGTTTTGGACTGTTACTTGTGGGCGGGTAAGCTCAGCAGAAAGGGTTGTACCCTCATGTCGGATTACTTCCACGAGTCCAGCTTGTAAAAGACCATAAACGATCCGGCGGATTTCCAAGTCACTCATTTTTGCTGCCGACGCAATTTGTTGAATGGTATTGCGTGGATTAATGTATGAAACAACCCGCCATTCCTCCACGCTCAAATTCATTTTTTGCATCGAAGTGCCGGGACGTTCAATAAATTTGAGGGCCATATCCAGGCTTGGGATTTCATCCTGAAGTTGCTCCCATTCGCGTAATTGACGTGCGCCTTCGATGATCAGGTTTTCCAGATCAAGCCGGACTGAGATGCGGTCTTCGGGGGGCAGCATTTCATTTTCGAACCGAAAAGAGCCTTCAACCCAGGTAAACAGGCGACGGACAACATCAGTAAAATAAGATTGAAGTGCATTCAGGATGTCATCCTGTGTTATATACCCGGCGTTGATCAGAAGCAGCCCTAATTCTTTGTCGCTGACGTGGGCGGCTCGAAGCTGGATGGCACGCAGTTGACCGGTGGAAAGCCGGTTGGAACGATGCAAAATTGTAGCCAGGCGATTATCTTCCTGCCCCGTTTGTGCATAAGACAATTTTCCGCTTCTGAAAGCAATACGAGCCGCTTCGTTTGGGCCCTCTATCACCAAAGTCCCGGTCTTATGGGCCAGGTTGATGAGATTTAGCAATTGTGTAACAGTAAAATCGCGCAGATTGCCCCGGAGAGCCATTGACCGCCTCAATTTAAATGCTTCAATGTGAATAGAAATTAGTAAAAGGATTATACTTGCAAGGCATATAAGTGTAAATATGCAGCCAGTACGCCAGGAGCGTTGCCCGGCTGACTGCAAACAACCTGAAAGGTGTTTGAGTGGTTTGGATGCCGGGCTTTGCTTTGCGACATGGATTTCTTTCAATGTCAGTCAACTGCCTGGTTTGTCGGCGGAATTGCTCAACTTTCCAGCGAAGCCGCACAAATCATGTGCGACCTCCACGTTGTTTTGCGCTATCTCGTTTGTACAGTGTCAATGCACTGAGTTGAATGCGGACAACACTATTCGGAAAAGTTTCACCTTGTGCGCTCTTGGAAAA
>CAZLJB010000223.1:0-5846 GCA_964559195.1 uncultured Anaerolinea sp.
ATAGCTTCAGGTGACTGGAGTTCAGACGTGTGCTCTTCCGATCTGGGGAAAAAACCAAAATGTGTTTCTACCCCAACTTCAGTTGAGATGCCATCAACCAGGTTACCCAACCCAAGAAAAGAAGCCACCCAGGCATTAGCTGGTTTTGCAAAAACTTCAGGAGCGCTGCCGACCTGGGCGACGCCGCCATCATGCAATAAGATGATCCTATCCGCGATGGTGAAAGCTTCCTGCTGATCATGGGTAACATAAATGGCCGGGATCCCGGAACGTCGCAGTATGCCACGCAGTTCTTCAATCAGACTCTCCCGCAAGGCCCTATCCAGGGCGCCAAGTGGTTCATCCAACATTAACAGGCCCGGCTGGGGTGCAAGCGCGCGAGCCAGCGCCACTCTTTGCTGCTCACCACCAGAAAGCTCAGCCACCCGGCGCTGTGCAAAGGGGGAGAGATTAGTCTGCCGCAGCACTTCAGCCACCCTTTTCTCAAGCCTGTCCCTGGCCCAGTTGTGCATCCGAAGTCCAAAGGCAATGTTTTCGAAGACATCCAGATGAGGGAAAAGTGCGTAATCCTGAAACATTAGCCCAAAGTTGCGCTGGTGAACCGGCACACCATTCAAGCTGCGCCCGTGCCAACTCACATCACCAGAATCGGCCTTTTCCAACCCGGCCACAATCCGTAAGATAGTACTTTTTCCGGAACCCGAGGCACCCAACAGGCACACTGTCTCACCTTTTGCAATGGCAAAAGAAACCCCTTTCAAAAGCGGATGACCATCATACATTTTATAAAGATCGGTAACTTCAAGCATGGTTTTCCACTTTCTTAAAACTCACCAGTTCCGGGCAGGCGCAGCCGTTCAATTGCCAGGATGCCAAGACCACAGAACAACATCAAAATAGTCGCCATGGCCATAGCCTGGCCATAATTCATGCCGCCCGGTTGGGATAGAAAACGATAAATAGCCGTTGGCAAGGTGGGGTATTCCGGACGAGCCAAAATGGATGCTGCGCCAAACTCTCCCAGTGAAATAGTAAAAGCAAACGCACCTGCAGTCAGCGCTGCGCGGGAAATGATCGGCCAATCAATTGTTTTCCAGGTCTGCCAGCGTGAAGCACCCAGGACCGCAGCGGCCTGACGATAACGATCTGGAATCTGGGAAAGAGCAGCTTGCAGGCTGCGAATAACAAACGGCAGGGCTATGGTGGTATGGGCTAAAGGCACAAGCAGTGGAGATGTTAATAGAACGGTTTGACCAAAACTGATATTCCATGACTCTGGAAGAAAAGGCCGGTTGAAGGTGAGAATATAACCCAAACCCAATGTAACTGAAGAGGCTCCAAGCGGCAGCATCAAGAGTGGGTCAATCCAGCGTTCCAATTTTCCAGGACGAGCCAGGGCTGCTGCCGCCGGAAAACCCAGCAACAACGAGAGAAAAACCGTCAACGCCGCATAAGCTAAAGAGTTACGGGCCGCCAGAAAAGGTGGGACGTAAAACAAGGAGGCATGCCGGTTAATAAAAAGTTCCTGATAATAATCAGCCGTAAAGACCGGGCCTGAACTGGAGCTGTTGGCCCTATCAGGCTCGATACGAGAAAAAGAACGGACTGGCAAGGCCAGTAACGGCAAGGCAAAAAATAAAACCATGGTTAGCATGAAACCCGTCACAAAGGATCTTTGCAGATGCGTGTGGGGCTTTTTAAAATTTAGCCAGGCTGCACGAGGCCGAACAACACTGGTAACCCGAGAAATGTATTGAGCGTAAATTGTGGAAAATATCATGGTGCAGAGCAGTTGCAAAAGCGAGAGGAAGGAGGCTGCTGGCAAATTAAGCATCTGCAGAGCCTGGATGTAGATCTCGACTTCCAATGTCGCAAATTTTGGGCCACCCAATAACAATATCACACCATAACTGGTGAAATCGAAAAGAAAAACCAGTAAACATGCTGCTAGAATCGACGGGCGCAACAAGGGCAATGTCACGTATAGAAGTGTCTGGAACGGCGAAGCCCCTAATGAACGAGCTGCCTCATTTAGTCGAAGATCCAAGGCAGCCCAGGCGTTCCCAACAATCCGGATCACAATCGTGGCGTTATAAAAGACATGCGCGGCCAAAATAGCCGCAAGGGTCCCAACAAACACGACTGGGGCCTGGGGCAGCCTGAACATGTTCATTAGCGCAAGATTGATCCACCCACGAGGCCCAAGCAGGGCAGTGAACCCGGCCGCGACAACAACGGTCGGAAGCATAAAAGGAACGGCCGTCAGGGCACGGAAAATGGATTTGTTTGGAAAGTCAAAATGCGAAAATAAATACGCCAGCGGCAAACCCAGCAGGAGCGTCAACAAAGTGGAAAGTGCTGCCTGGTAAACAGTAAACCATAATACGGATAATGTGTTTACAAAAAAATGTGGGGAAGCTGAGAGAAAAACCAGGTTGAACCCACGTGAAATGATACGCAGCAGGGGATTAAAAAAGAATACCCCCAGGAATATTGCCGGGGTCAACCAGGGAAGCAGGCGGCGAAATGATTGAAGTGACAAGGGTCTGACTCATTGTATTTACCCCAAAAAAGGGCAGGGGAAAAGGACGGGGCTCACAGAAAATGATGCGCACAAAAATTCAGCTGCAAATGCTGCGCGCCCCGTCCAAAATTTGATTATTTTAAAACAGCCTGAGTCCAGGCCTCAATCCAGGCATCCCGTTTGGTTCCAAGATCGGCCGGAACTGTGGCGGGCTGAACAGCTGGCTGGGAAAATTTTGTAAAAATATCCGGAAGCACCGCCTGACTATTGACAGGCGAAACAAACATAGTCAACGGCATGCCTTCCTGGAAGGGAACTTCCAGCATGAAATCAACAAATTTTTCTGCCAGATCGCGATTCTTCGTTCCAGCCAGGATACCCACAAATTCGACCTGCCGGAAACAGGTACCCGCTGCATTGATCGTACCAATCGGCGAGTCATTCAAAGGCGTGGCAGAAAATGCCACTTCGGCCGCAGGGCTGGAAGCATAAGATACAACCATCGGTTGTGGACCAGCACCGGAAGATCCGCTGAAATTGGTGTAATAGGCTGTTTCCCAGCCATCCACAACTACCAGGCCATTGGCCCTGAGCGCTTTCCAATAATCAAGGTAACCCGGATCGCCATATTTCTGAATGGTGGCAAGTAAGAAAGCCAGCCCGGGCGAGGATGTGGCAGGATTTTCAACCACCAGCAAGCCGTTGTATTCCGGTTTGATTAGATCATCAAGCGAGGCTGGCACAGACAGCCCATTTTTGGCAAAAAATGCCTTGGAATAATTGATACAGACATCACTGTAATCCACTGGGAGGGCACGATTCTTCAAGTCAAACTTGTATTGATCCGGGATACGGTCAATCATTGGAGATGGGTAAGCTTCAAAAATACCAGCTTCAATGGCTCGGGAGAGAAAGGTATTATCAACACCATAGAATACATCCGCAAGCGGAGCATCCTTGGAGAGGATCGCCTTATTAAGAGCAGCGCCTGCATCACCAGATTTCAAAAAGGTGATTTTAACATTATTGGATTGCTCAAATTCCCGGATCACCCCCTCACTTGCGGAAAAAGAGTCGTGAGTCATGACTGTTAATACACGGGCTTCACCCGAAGGAGCCACTGGTTGGATCGCGGGAACCAATGTGGGAAGCGTGTCAGTCGGTAAGGCTGTTGCAGGGGTTGAATCCACTGTCGCAACAGATCCACATGCTGATAATAACAGGCTAAAAAACATCAGGGTTAAGAATATTCGTTTCATTTTTACCTCTTTACTGGTCAATTCTTGGGTGATTGGACCCGCCGGTTAGGACGAGGCGCGAATATGAATACACAGCAGCAAACCACTTACCAGACGAACAGTGGCTGTTTGGGCCAGCATCTGATTACTAATGCTGCGGGTACGATAGGGAAAAAGCGTGTCATTGTTTAAAGGGTAAGCCAGTCCATCCGTGCTAACTCCGTCAACCTGGCCACCCCAGGGAATAAATGAGACAGTATCCCCGGGAGAACCATGAATGAGCGCTTGATTTTTAATAAAAAAAGCCTCCGTCAAGCCATCTTCCAGGCGAATATCAGCAAGCAATGCATCCGGGTTCGCCAGCATGGCAAGATTGCCAAGGATCTGATCGAGTCGCCCGCCAAAAGCTCCAAAAATGATAATCGGGTTATAGCCTGCCTTTAGCGCATAGGAAAGAGCCAGTTCAAGATCAGTTTCATCTTTGGCAACCGGGAAACGCATAATTCTGACACCCAAATTGACAAAATCACTTACTTCCTCAGCTGTCAGAGAATCAAGATCCCCAATAATGATGGAAGGAAGGAAACCGGATGCAAGAATGTGCCTGGCGCCGCCATCCGCAGCAAGCACGACATCATCCTTTTCAAACAAGGATTGAATTAACGCCGGGTGACTGAATTCGCCGTTGGCAAAAATTAATGCTCTCGGCATAACAAACAACCTCCAGAGCGGAGGTTGTTTGTTATCAGACAATTCCCTCCGCCGGTATTGACCGGATCAGGTGATGCGGGTCGAAGGCAAATGCCCTCCTCTCAGCCTATTTTACAGGCTCCCCGAGTATTCATGAATTAATTGATTGTAACGCAAAAAAGAGTCTTGCGACCCTTTTTGTCTGGCAATCTTAGGAAATTATAATATGTTTGTTTATTAAACTTGACCACCTTGCGTCTCGCGATACTCCCCGGTGGCCACAAAAACGGTCCGCTCACAAATATTGGTAACACGATCAGCAAAACGCTCCAGATTATGAGCCGCCCAAAGCAACCAGTTGGCGCGCTCAATACTCTTCGGATCGGCTATGACATAAGTCATCAATTCACGGTAGACCTGGTTGTAAAGATTATCAACCTCGTCATCTTCTTGTGGAATAAGGCTGGCGGTTTCGGCATCTTCGTTTACAAAGGCAAGAATGGCACGATGCAGCATGCTGGTACCTTTGACCACCATCAGAGGAATATCGATGAGTGGTTTTAAGAGTGGCTGATCACCCATACGCATATTGATTATCCCGATACCCTTGGCATAATCACCCATGCGTTCGAGTTCACTGATCACTTCCAGGATAGATGCAATTACACGCAAATCACGCGCCATCGGCTGCTGGGTGGCTATCAGAATCATTACACGATTCTCGAGCGCAAAACGCTTCTCATTAATCAGCGCATCGCCGGCGATCACCTTCGCTGATGACTCCATGTCGCGATTTTTCAAAGCTTCCACAGATGCAAGCATGGCCTGCTCCACCATGCTGCCAATCAGGATGATCTCATCCTTTAATTCCTGAATTTCAAACTCAAAGGTCCTACGTGTGGGCATTTTATTTTCCTCTTAGCCAAATCGTCCGGTAACATAATCTTCGGTGCGTTTATCTTTTGGATTGGTAAAAATACGCTCTGTATGATCAAACTCAATCATACGGCCCGAGCGATGCTCATCGATCATCATCATGGCAGTGTAATCTGAGACACGGGCAGCTTGCTGCATGTTATGGGTGACAATAATAATAGTGTACTGTTTGACAATATCATGCATCAGTTCTTCGATTTTCAATGTGGAAATCGGATCAAGCGCCGAGGCCGGCTCATCCATCAGGATAATCTCAGGTTCAACCGCCAGCGCTCGTGCAATGCAAAGACGCTGCTGTTGACCACCAGACAGGGCTGCGCCAGATTGATTAAGTTTATCTTTGACTTCGTCCCACAGCGCAGCCTGGCGGAGGCTTTTTTCAACGATCTGATCAAGATCACTCTTGGCGCGAATACCATACAGGCGCGGCCCATAAGCGACATTGTCATGGATGGATT
>CAZLJB010000224.1:0-5803 GCA_964559195.1 uncultured Anaerolinea sp.
AGTCCCCTTTCGAATTCCTGCCAGACTTTTTGGTTAAATTGAGCATAAACCCGGGGATATTCGGGTTGAAACTGCAATCCAGCTTGTTCCATCGACCACATTAGCGCGTTCGATTCGGCTTTTGAAAAATCGAACAGGGTGTCATCGGCATCGAAAAGCAGCCATGTATATTTCAAATGATTAATCCTCTGGTTGTAAGCGCTAGAACCATCCTGCTGTTAAAGTTGTATCTGAGTGTATCAATTCTCAGGATGGTTTTAGCGAAGGGGTTCCTTTTGTATTTTTCAGTTCAGAACGAGAATAGCTGATCTAAATGGTAACTGGTAATTCCCAGGCTATTGTTTGGATGCGACCTGGCTCATGGCGTATTCCGCCAGTGCGGTAATGGTCAAGCTGGGATTGACGCCGGGGTTGCCGGGCACGATCGAGCCATCGATAATAAATAAACCTGGATAATTGTGTATTTCAAATTTCTCATCCACAACGCCTTCAATGGCATTTTGACCCAATGGCGCGCCTCCCAAAATGTGGGCGGTGGTGGGTAAATTGAGCAAATTTTCTCCAAGAGAGCCCATTGCCACGCCATTGGTTCGGTTGGCGAAATCGCGCGCCAGTGCGTGTGACCCTTTCACTTGAGCATTAATTTCATAACCCGGCTCTGGTTCGGTGACCAACCCGTTCTGCCATAGTGTCCAACTGCTGCGCCCGGTGCGGAACCGCATGCGGTTATCAGCATGCTGCATAACCAAAAGAATGGTGGCATTATGCGCCCAGCCTGGCAGGATCATGGTGCGGGCAAAATCAATCGGGTGGCGCATGATCCAGGCGATCGAATCAACCATTCTGCGCAAAATTCCGGCATCCAGATCGATAAGAGGGGCGGAAATGAAACGCATCAGGGAAGATCCATCCGGGTAGCGAACCGGTTCGATCCGAGTGATTTCATCCGCGTTGAAAATCGATGAGATCGAGACACCCTCAGAATAATTGATGTCTGATTTGCGGGCAATTGAGCCGAGCAGAGCCTCGCTGTTTGTGCGAACGACATCGCCCAGGCGTGGTGATAATTCAGGCAGAGATCGTGTAATATCGCGCAGTTTGAGCAACAACTTGATTGAGCCCATTACCCCGGCTGAAAATATTACATTTTTTGCATGGACGCTAGTGATTTTGTGAGAGGCTGTGGTGGATGAGCGGTATTGCACTTCATAACGCGCGTTTTCTCCTGGCTGGAGTGGCCGGACATCTGTAACTTCCACTTCTGCCTTCAGCTTTGCGCCATGCTTCTCTGCAAAATACAGGTAATTTTTGGGCAGGGTGTTTTTGGCATTGTGCCGGCAGCCAACCATACAACCACCGCACTGCTGGCAGCCTGCTCGATCAGGCCCTTCCCCGCCAAAAAATGGGTCCCTGACGGTGACTCCTGTTTCACCAAAGAATGCACCCACATCAGTGGCGCGGAACGTTTCTGCCATGCCGCGTTCGGATGCCATTTTTTGTAGTTCGGTATCGGCTTTCCACAGCCTGGGATTGCGGGCTACGCCGAGCATTTTCCTGGCTGTCTGGTAATGCGGTGCCAGTATTTCACCCCATTTAATGGGAGTGTTCCAGGCCGGGGTGGCGAAGGTCTGCTCGGTAGGGATTTCCAGCACGTTGGCATAACCCAGGCTGCCGCCCCCCAGGCCGGCGCCATGCAAGACCATCACACCTTTGAGAATACTGATTTGCAAAATCCCGTGGGCGCGAATGGCAGGTGCCCAGATATATTTCCAGAACTGCCAGTTTCGTTTTGCAAAATCCTGGTCATTTAAGCGCTTGCCCTTTTCCAGCACCAGCACTGAATATCCTTTTTCGGCCAGCCGCATGGCCGAAACGCTGCCGCCGAAACCAGAACCGATTATGACGTAATCAAAAATTTCAGACATCGAATTTTGCGCCTTTTTTTCTTGGGAATGATGGATTTCGTGGATTATTTTGATGTCTGCTGTTTTTTCCACAACTCGTAATTGTTTTTGATCTGTTCGATATGGCCTGGAATATGCTCAGGGTATATTGAAAGCCACATCTCAAAACTATAGGGCTTGTCATATTCAGCATGCACTACTGTGTTTTCGAAAACCCCGTCCGGCAGGGTTTTGAGCCAGCAGAAGGTTGTTTTACGAACGTACTTCAACAACTTGAGGGCATCGTCCACATCCTGGTTGTGGTAGTTCAAACTGGCAGCCCACTTATCTTGATCATAAGCCATCACGCTCCGCCCTGGTTCGGCTGCCAGCAAGCGTGCGCGCAAAGCCGAATTGGTTTCACTATCTACCAGGTGAATGATGATTTCATGGATGCTCCATTCGGTAGATGCGGGTTTATACTTCCAGGCTTTGCGCGGAATCTCTGAGAGGGTTTCCTTTAACATGGCAAAACCTTTGCCGTAGCGTTTGATTTTCAGTTTTCGTTCTTCGGGTGTCATATTTTCTCCTGGATGTTGAAAAGAGGTTGCCTGCTTGAGAGGTTGCGGTGCTGTTATTTCTATTATTCCAATTCCACGGCCATCGCAACGGCCTCACCCCCCCCCAGGCACAGGCTGGCAACACCGCGTTTTAGATTGCGATCCATCAACGCATATATAAGTGTGGCGATCAGGCGTGCTCCACTGGCACCAATTGGATGTCCAATTGAGATGCCTCCGCCATTGACGTTGACTTTGTTCCAATCCCAGCCTTCATTTAGGAGTGCGTATCCGTTGGCTAGAACCTGGGCAGCGAAAGCTTCGTTCAATTCAAAAAGATCCACATCGGTTATTTTCCAACCTGCCCTGGCCAACACCCTGGGGATGGCTAGAGCAGGTGCTCCAAACAGGTATTTTGGTTCAACGGCTGCCTGCCCGTAGGCCACAATCCGTGCCAGGGGTTTCAACCCGTGTGTCTCGGCATAAGCGCGGCTGCTGATTACCGTGGCTGCCGCGCCATCGTTAAGCGATGATGCATTTCCGGCGGTCACTCTGCCATCTGGTCGGAAGGCGGGTTTCAACCTGGATAATCCTTCCAGGGATGCATCCCGGCGTGGTCCTTCATCTGTTTCAACCAGATTGATCTCCCCTTTGCGTCCGGGGATTTCAACCGGAACAATTTCTGACTTGAACCGGCCGGCATCCATGGCGGCGATCGCTTTCTGGTGACTTTCCAGCGAAAATTGGTCCATGGCCGCGCGCGTTACTTCAAATTCCTCAGCAATAAAATCTGCTGCATTGCCCATGCCCCAGTTTTCAAATGGGTCCCATAGCCCATCGTGCAACAGTGCATCTTTCATTTCCACATGCCCGTAACGCATTTCCCCGCTTCGTCCTGGCACCAGGTAAGGCGCACGAGACATTGACTCCATACCTCCGGCCACGAATAGCTGCCCATCTCCTGCGCGGATGGCTTGGGCCGCCAGCATGGCTGCTTTAAGACCTGAACCGCAGACCTTGTTCAATGTGGTGGCACTGACTGTGGCGGGCAACCCCGCAAAAATAGTGGCCTGTCGGGCGGGTGCCTGTCCCACACCGGCCTGGACAACATTGCCCATGAAAACTTCATCAACTTCGTTTTGATTCTCCAGACCCGCGCGTTTGACAGCTGCCTGGATGGCGATAGCCCCCAGCTGTGGGGCTGTCAGGCTGCTCAGGGCTCCCTGAAATTTGCCGATGGGGGTACGGACTGCGCTCAGGATGATAGCTTCGGTTTCTTTGCTCATTTTTTCTCCCGGTGAATCGTTTTTAGATAAGCGTAATTGATGTACAGAAGAAAATTTCTTTTATTAATAATTTTCGCCCCGGGTCAGGTGCACATTTTTAGCATGAATATCAATAAAATTAGCGGGTTTCCCCACCAATAGAGTTTTTGTAAATCAAATTATGCTTATCGGATGGGTATCCCTGGGTGGAAAGATGGTCCCAAAAGAGTGACGAGTTATTTTTTTAAGGAGAGATCACCTTGAAAAAGTATTTGCAGGGCAGATGATCAGTTAATACACCGTGAAATAATAAAAGGGTTGGGTGTGTTGGCAACGGTATTATAAATCGAATACTAAAATAATGTCATTTGCTTTTTCGATCCAGCCACTTTAAGGCTTCACGTGCGCTAAGCGGGTGCAGGCTGGTTTGGGCTACGAAGTCCCTTACCCCTTGCGCATCCACTCGCGAATACTGGCGCAGCGCCCATCCAATGGCTTTGTTGATGAAAAACTCTTTCAAGCCCAGATTTTCTCGGATGATGTCACACATTAAAGGAAAATCAGTCTTATTTTTGTAGCCGAGTTGGAACAGAATTGTGGTGCGTCGCAGCCATAGGTTGTCGGATTTACGCCAGCGTGCCAGACCTGTTGCGCGTACTTCTGGCAAACGCTGGAAATAGGAGCCCACCGTCCCAGCGGCGATCGAATCGACGGTGTCCCACCAGGATTTTGTGACCAGCAGGTATTCCAGGGTTTCAATAAACCCGTCAGGCAGTTTTTTCTCATATTTACCCAATAGACCGACACCAACGTATTGGAATTCTCGCTCGGGAAGCGCCCACAGGTCGTGCAATATTGGGATAAGATCGGCGGGATCAGGGATACCATGTTCAGCATAAAATTGTTTTTGAAGTGCGCTATGTTGCGGAACTTTTATTCCCAGGTAGGGGAATTGGTTACGCATATAAGCCGCCATTGCGCCGGCCTGGACCGGGTTGGCGTTTTGTTCGAACAATTGTTTAAGGTTTGCAACCAGTGTATGCATGTGGGTCTCCAGTTCTATCAATTACCGGTATCTGTGCCCTGGGTCTTCATCCTGGGTGGAAATCTAGCCTCAAAAAAACAGTTGAAGTGAATTTTTTGGCTGAGGTTTGAACATGCTTCCGCTCAATATCAGACGGTATCTTTAGAGAAACTCAGCTCGTGAGGCTGAATCCTCAAATTTCATTCGCCTTTGCGGCAGGGCCGGGTTCATTTTGGCGGTGCCAGGTCATCCGGCATGGCAAAGATGGCCTGCCAACTGCCCGGTTGCAGGTCTCGGATGGCTGAGTTGGTTGTCATAATGCTGACCCATGTCCGCCCAGGTTTGAGGGCAAAGGGCTGTTTATCCGCGCTGGTGAAGTGCAGGGGGCGCAGCAGACCGCTGGTTTGCTCCCATTTGCTGTTATTGGTTGACCAGCGAATCCGGTAGATTTGCCCATCCCGAAAAAGGAAAGCATATCCTTCCATCCCGCAGCACAGATCTATGTCATATTGTCCATGTCGAAAGACCTGGTAGTTCGCCATGATGACGATCACATTTTCAAAACCCAACTGTCTACCGGTCAGCCGGTCTGTGTCAGGATGGAAGATACCCTTTCCGTCGCCGTCATCTGTCTGGCGCAAATAGGTGCCGGAAATCGGGTCATATTGCCAGAAAGCCTGTGAGTAAGCATGAAAATATGTCCAAAGTGAGTTGGCAGGTTGACCTGCTGCAGGTGGAATGCTATCGAATAAATTGCCGGAATAATTTACCGGCTGGTTGGGAAGTTTGCTTTTTTGAGCCAGCTCTTTTAAATGGCTGACATCCAAAAGGGCCGTATTGGGGCTTTGCCCGGGTTGTTCACCGAAAATAATCTCGCAGCCATCCAACTGTTGCCGTATGCCATCACCAGCGCTGGCATATACCAGGCAGCTGGCGGGGTACATGTGCGTAAAATCGTTATAAGTCAATCGCCCGGAGCGAATCGGGCCAACATAAGTTCGATTTGGGGCAATCTCAGAAACGGCATTGATGACCGGAGCGGGATTGACCAGCACCAGGCCAGCATTCAAA
>CAZLJB010000225.1:0-5796 GCA_964559195.1 uncultured Anaerolinea sp.
AATAAGCCCAATTGATGTTTTTTGGAGTGCCACAAATGGTTCTTTGGCCGGCATCTTTTCCATTAATGACCAGACCGGAATTTGTGATCCAGTATTTTGGGTCATCGGGATAGTTATAGCCCGCTCTTTCCATGGAACAGGCTATTGATTTATTTCCATTCCCGGCTGGCCATTTTCCACCCAAACGATTGGCCGTATCAATTACAATCCCTGTATTATCGATCAGCTGCAGGTACTCGCCATTATCGCTCAGCCCATCAGCGTTATAAATTTGGTCGGCTTTAATATCAATTATCGTATTATCATCATTGCGTTCGAGCAAGTAATAACTATGCGCAGAGATGCTGCCAGTCAGGGTAATAGAAAAGGAACTGGTTTTTGATATCAGCATCCACCCCGCCATATTCACCGGAGCATTCTCCGGGTTAAATAATTCAATCCATTCAGAACTGGTATTGGTCTTTGTCCCCATCCACGCTATTTCATTGATAACCACTTTTATGGGATAAAAGACATTGGCATTTGAAGTGAGAGTAGCAGCATAAGCCATATTTGCATCTTGGGTTTGGGCAAATGCCGTCGCTGCGGCATAGGCGGTCGAATTTGCGTTAGCTGTTTCTACGGGGGCTTGTGTGGCGGTTTGGGCATCTGCTGTGGCAGAATTCGCGGGAGGCTCTTTCAAGGGTTGAGCATATACAGATTGGTTGAAGACTGCCATCATCCCGCCAAACAAAACCAAAAACGTCACAGCCAGGATCCGGCGTGGCTGAATTTTATTAATATCCATTCGCTTTCGAAAAAAAATCAATAAGTAAAGCCTCTATTAAATTTAAAATAGTACCAACAACAAAAATACCCGAGGATAAAAATCCCGGCAGTATAGCCTCTTTATTTTACCCTTAACTAGCGCGGTTCAACCACCAGCTTGATAGCGGTCCGCACTTTACCATCAATTTCGACATCTACAAATTCGGGCAGACAGATCACATGAATACCGTCACCGTCCAAATAACCCTTGGCCAGAACAAGGGCTTTGACGGCTTGATTTACAGCCCCAGCACCAATCGCCTGTACATCGGCGTGTTTATGCTCCCTAACAACACCGGCAATAGCCCCAGCAACAGCGGAAGTACGGGAGTTTGCAGAAACTTTAATGACATCCATAGTGACTCTCTCCCTATTAATAAATAACGATGGGTAAACAATAAGTATTAAAATTGTACAAGATTTAAGGAATCAATTCAAGTTATTATTTCCTTATTTTTAATTTAGGATTGATAAATAGTATTCGCAGTAGCGCCTGTGGATATGTGGATAACCCCGCTAAGCCCCTGTTGGTGGCGGTTTCTAGTTTGATCCACCGCCACTACTGGTGGATATTTTGAATTCATGAGCTATACCAACTTGTGGATGGATAAAGGATTCTTTTTTTGACCTGGCCAACTATTAATAAATATTTTGTAAAAAGGGGTCTTTGATAAAACAACCCCCATATATGGGGGTCTGACTTTTTTTGAAAATCGAACAGGTGAGCGGTTTATCCACAGGGATGGACACTTATCCACAGTTTATAGGTAGTTATCCACAGTTTTTCACAAAAAACAGTATTTTTCGTTATAGTCTGTGTCCTATATGTGGAGTCTTGTTAAAGTCCGTTATCTGTCATAATTTGATCAAAAATCTCTTCCATTCTATCAAGGTAAGCATCCAGGGCCTGCAGCCTGGCCGGGCAACCTTCCTGATCGAGACCCATTTCTGTGCAAACAGTTTTCCATTCTTCGGAGAGAGATTCATCAAAAGTGCCATTTTCGGCAGCCATTGCCCATGTATGCAGGATTGGCCACAGCGCAGCTCTTGGCATATCACTGTCAAGTTGAGACTCTATGGCATTTTTGTAATAGGAAAGACGGGCGGCATGCAATCGTTGGTCCGCCGGAGAACGAGACGCCGATAGAAAAGCTCTCTCCCAGCTGGGCAGCCATTGCCGGGCTTTTTCCAGGCTGAAACTTTTAGAAATACAGAAAAAGACAGCCTGGATCAAATCAGATTGATCGAGATTGTTGGCGCGTTTTGGAAATTCTGCCATCAACCTGCGCTCCGGGATCGGTTCTCCTCCCAGGCTGGCCAGTGCATTTGCGGCGTTGAAGACCGCTGTTAGTATTTTTAATGGGCTGGTGTTTTCTGGTTCCAATTGCATTTCAGTCCAGGCGGAGCGGGCAGGGTACGCAAAAAAACGGGCTCTTTTGATGATGTTTAAAGGTTCTTCAAATTGGGCACGTACAACCGATTGAGTGTATTCAAAGAATCGCCCTTTTTGATAAAGTAGTTGTGGATCCCACATGGCCCAACCTCGCCAGCCATCGCTTCGCAATTCACGCGGTTGGGCATATAGACGGGCATCTTCATAGAGGATATCCAGGTGATATTCGTTGGACAATTTAACAATTTCGCGGTCCTTTTCCAGCGATCCGTTGTGAAGTACCAGTAAATCAATATCGGAGGCGCCTTCTATCACAGCATTTTCCGGGCGGAGTGATCCCACCAGGAAAACTGCAGTGATGCATGGGTCATGAGCAAATTTTTTTTCCACGTTATCTTTTGCGAGTTTTAGCAAGGCATCACGGTTAATTCGCATATTAATCTCCATCCAATAGGGCTGGTTGGTATGGATAAATTCCCAACGCTTCGCGAATGCGGTTTTCAATGAGTTTTAAATGTTCCGGGAAGTGAACAAAATCGAGAGGGTTGCTATCGATGATCAGGTAAGGACTCTTGGTGCTGGAAAAAAAATCGTCGTATGCGCCAACCAGATCTGCAATGTAGCTGCGTTCCATGGTGCGTTCATAGAAACGATCGCGTTGTGCGATCCGGGACATTAAAGTATTGACATTGGCGGAAAGATAAACTGTCAGATCTGGCAAGGGAATTTTCTCTGCCAGGGCCTCGTGGACACGGTGGTACATGGTTAACTCATCACCGTGTAGATTGATGCGCGCAAATAATGAGTCTTTTG
This sequence comes from uncultured Anaerolinea sp., assembly GCA_964559195.1. Taxonomy (GTDB): domain Bacteria; phylum Chloroflexota; class Anaerolineae; order Anaerolineales; family Villigracilaceae; genus UBA5195. The sequence continues at coordinate 3,014 of CAZLJB010000225.1, forward strand.
CGAAGGTGTAATCGGCCAGCAGGGTTTTTCCTTGTTTGAGGATGGCAGGAACTGTAGTGTTTTGCTGCCTGTAGCGGCTGAGCAAAAAAAATATTTGGGTTTGAAAAGCGTAACGAGCCCTGTCACTGTAAAAATCAGATAGAAATGGGTTTTCTTCAAAAACTTCCAACAGCAGTTCAGAATTCGCAAAACTTGGCTGAAGCAAGCGGGCCAGGGTCGTTTTTCCGACACCTATGACTCCTTCAATGGCGATATACATGCGACCTTCTCCCAAACAATGATGATTAAGGATACCATAAATAAGGTATCAAAAATCATACAGGCTGCCTGATACAAAAGCCGAAATAAGTGAAGCAGTCGTATAATACCGGCATGTCATTTTATGAAAGACTGGTTTATGCTCGTCAAAACAGGCTGTTTGGCCGGCTGGCGTATTTTCTTCTAAAGCTGCTTGGCGCAGAAATTCCCCTTCAGGTATTGATTGGGCCGGGCTTCCTCCTTCACCACGGCGGGGTGGGTGTGGTTATCCATCCAAAAACCATTATTGGTGAGCGGGTAAGTATCTATCCGGGAGTGACCCTGGGGCGCGCGGATGTCTACCGGCCCGTCACCCAATCTGCTTTTGAAGGAATACTGGTCGGTAACGATGTCATACTGGGCGCGGGTGCCAAAATTTTATGTAACGCCGGCATTCTGAAAATTGGGGCGGGTACTGTCCTGGGCGCGAATGCCGTCCTGATGGATTCTACCGGTGAGAATGAGATCTGGGCCGGCATACCGGCGCGGCGTGTTGGTTTTAGGGAACCTGTTGAAGAAGGGTTTGTGGAAAAACTCCAATGACAGAGCGGATTTGTGTGGTTCCCAGGGTGCATGGCGTCGGAGGCATGGTTTCCTTCCTTCATAAATTCTCGGCGGGTGCCCTGGCGCGCGGGGTTCAGGTTACAAATGACCTGCTTGATGGTCCTTATTCTACTGTGCTGGTGATTGGAGGCTCACGTGATCTGCCCGCGCTTTACAGGGTTCGGCAGCGTGGTATAAGAGTCGTCCAACGACTCGATGGTATCAACTGGATTCACCGCGTTAGACCCATCTCTTTTAAGCACAGTCTGCGCGCCGAATACGGAAATTTTCTTTTAGCCGTGATACGCCGCTTTATTGCTGGAAGTATCATTTACCAATCCGGTTTTTCACAAGACAGGTGGAATCAGCGTTTTGGAAAGCTAAACAAGCCCGTGCAGGTTGTTTATAATGGTGTCGATTTAAATACGTATTCCCCAGGCTCAGGGCCACCAGCAGGTGTTTTCCGCCTTTTGGTGGTGGAAGGCAGTCTGGGAGGCGGCTACGAAAACGGACTGGAAAACGCCATCCGCCTGGCCGAGGGGCTGGCATCGCGCGGGCTGCCAATGGAAGTACAGGTCGTTGGTGAGGTTAACCCTGCGCTCAGGGAGCATTGGCAGGGGCACAGCGCTGTACCCTTGGTGTGGAGTGGTCTTGTAGCGCGTGAGCAGATTCCGGCGATTGACCGGTCTGCCCATTTGCTCTTCTCAGCAGACATTCACCCGGCCTGTCCAAATTCAGTAATTGAGGCCCTGGCCTGCGGGCTGCCGGTGATATCTTTTAACACGGGTTCTCTTTCTGAACTGGTCTCAGCTGACAGCGGCTTTGTGGCTCCATACGGTAGCAATTCCTGGAAACTCGAGTCTCCAGATGTCAACGGCCTGGTTTCCGGTGCGGAAACCGTCTTGCAGAATTGGAATTCTTACAGCCTGGCTTCGCGAAAAAGAGCAGAAAGTCTTTTCGGATTGGAACGGATGATGGATCAATACCTGGAGGTTTTGTTAGGATGACATCAAAAGAGAACATACCGTTTCCGGCGCCGCTTGACGCCGAAATTCACGAATTTTTACTGAGGCACCTGGCTTCAGTGCAGGAAAATGATACCCTTGCTTACCACGAAACGACCAGCGCTGAATTAACGCTGTACGAATGGTGGGTCACACCTCATCGTATCGATGGCTTGCCTTTTCACGAATTTATGATGCAGTCCAATGCCAGCCGGGGATCTGTTTTTGGTGCACCAGAAACGCTGCCTGATCCTGCCAGTAGCAGCGTTCGGGCAGCCACAACGACCCGCTTTGACCTTGCCAACCTGTGTATCCAGCGCTATTCAGATACAGCCATTGCCAGTTATACCCTGTTGATCAGTACCGCAAGTGCGCAGGGAATTAAAGTTGCCAGCCATAACGAAACCCGCGTGATTGTTAAAATTGACGGAGCCTGGAAGGTTGTGCATGTCCACAAGTCTCCGGCCTATGCCGCGCCACACGTTGATCCGCACGCATGAAAAAAAGCTTTGTCGCCCTGGCGTCTTTTATTGCGCGCAACCTGCCCTTACCGTTCAAGCAGGCCCTTTATAGATTTCCACCGCTTGCACGTTTCATCCGCGTCAGCATTAACGCCGCGGTCGAGGATGGTCTGTCGGTTATAGAGGTTGCAGCCGGCGACTTGAAAGGTTACAAGCTCCAACTAAATTTAAAGGCCGAGAAAAGCCGCTGGTTGGGGACTTATGAGCCAGAATTGCAGGCGGCTTTGCGGGATTATTTACGTCCTGGAATGATCGTCTATGATGTGGGTGCCAATATTGGATATATTACGCTCCTGATGGCGCACAATGTCGGCCCGGGCGGCCGGATTTTTGCTTTTGAAGCGCTGCCCGTCAATGTTGAGCGAATCCGGAATAATATTAACCTGAATAACCTCACCAATGTTTCCATCATTTCAGC
>CAZLJB010000226.1:0-5790 GCA_964559195.1 uncultured Anaerolinea sp.
GTGTAAACAGTCATCAATTCAATATCTGATGCAAACCCTAGCTCACGGCCTCCGCATTTGCCCAGGGCAAGCACTGCCATTTGCGAGATAGAACCATCTGCCAGATGTGGCGTGCCATGTATTGAGCGTAAATCTTCGCTCGTTAGATGAAACGCTGTATTAACAACCACCTCGGTCAAATCGGTCAATTCATCTGAAAAGTCCCAAAATTCCTGTGTCAGTCCCAAAATGTGGCGCATGTCAACGCGGAACATTTCACGATCTTTAAAAGCATTCAAACAGATTCGCCAGGGTGCATCTTCGCGTGGCATTTCCGGTCCTGCATGCACGGGGGCTAACACAACCCCCAGTTCGGTTTCCACATCAGCCCGACTTTTGGCCGTGGCTAATTCACCGGTCGCGCTAATCACCGGGAACAAGTTGGCGTATTGCATGCGCATGAAATCATCCCAAAGGAAATCACTTACACCCAGCACTCGTGCCAGATTGTCCATTACCTGGGGATTTTCGAGCGAAGTTAATTCCCTGGTCCAGTTTGGGCGCTCAAATAGTTGTGCTAAAAATTCGCGAAAGTGCAGCAGCGCTGTGGCAGGGTTGGGTGAACGTGGTAGCAGGTGAGTGAAATGTTTAATCAGCACTGCAGCGGTGCGAAGTTCAAGCAGTTTGGCAGGATCGCTGATTTTGTTTCCTTTTTCATCAGTAACATAAAGTAAATCATCCACCCTTCTGCCGCTGGTTTGAACAACCATGCGTGCGATATAGGTGTGCGTGAGTGATAAAGCATTTGTAAATTCGTATAAAAAGCCTACCGTATCTGCAGTCTGGATATGCAGAACCGTGTACTTTTCTGATAAATCGTTGTCAATTGTAATTTCAATCGGGTAAAGCGGCCTTTGTTCACTGTCTATTTCTGCAAAGACATCTCCAACTCTTTTTGCAAGTTCACTGCGGGCCTCCCGCCGCTGCCCATTATGTAACATTTTAATCAAGAATTGTAGGTCACCAGCGTATTGATCCCAATTTGGTTCTGTGCCGGTTGTCTCTACGCTGAAGACATCCACAATTTTAGGCCGGTAAAAGGAAACTTGCGCTGGTATTTTTTTGGAAGATACCAGCTTTTTTTCTCGACTGCCACTTTGTTTTGTTGTATTTTCTGGTAGAACCGGTTCTTCAATTGACTCGTATGTAAAAATCTCACCAGATTGGATGTCGAACCCGTAAACGAACATTAACCCACAGATCAAGGAAAGCTCACCAAGGTAATCATAAGCCACCACGGTGACCTGCCATTGATTTTGGCCGGTTTGCTCGGCTTCAACATGAACCAATTTTTCATCATCTAGTTCTTTGGCCAGTCTGGCGTGCCGGTTGATTTGCTCAGAAGAAAAGGCAAATGCATAGGATGAGTCCATGCGTGCCATGTGCTGGCGAACAAAGTCAAAATCAGGGCGTGGAGTCTCCGGTTCAGGAACTGGTTGTGAGCTTATACCGCCGACGTATTTTGAATAAACTGAGCGAATGGCAATGCTATGCTGCTGGTAGCGCTCCAAAAATGCCTCGCGAGTTGGGAATCCCAGCCGCCTGGCCAGCAGATGAATTGCAGTTGGATCGGATGGCAGGCTGTAGGTTTGCCGGTAGTGCATCATTTGCAAAAAGTGTTCAACAGTTCTCTGGAAAATGTAACCATCTGTTAACACCCTTGCTTCTTGTGTGGTGATGATCTGGTATTTAAGAAGGCGTCTGAGTGCCTGGAGAGTTGATTTTTTTCGAAGCTTGATATTTTCGCCGCCATGTGAGAGTTGCAAGTACTGCACCACAAACTCTACATCCCGAATCGAACCTTCACCCAGCTTGACCTGACCCCATTCACGGCCTTTTGACCGTAGAATTTCTTCAGTACGCTGTTTCATAGCATGCACACTAACCCGCAGAATCTCGGGGTTCTCACCATAAATATATGGTTCAACCAGTTTGAGAAATTCTTCACCTAGATCGAAATCACCTGCGATTGGACGTGCTTTCAGTAAGGCTTGTTTTTCCCATAAATTGGCATTTTTATGAAAATAAGAAAGATAGCCTGACAAGGTACTGACCAATGCACCATCACGTCCCCAGGGTCTTAAACGCATATCCACCCGGTACAAGAATCCTTCAGCCCCCATATTCGCTAGTGCGTCAATTAATATTTGACCCAATCGTACATAATTCCTGCCATTATCAGCGCATAAGAAAAACAGGTCAATATCAGAACTGTAATTCAGTTCGCCGCCGCCTAATTTGCCCATGCCAAATACAACAAAACCATCTGGGCTGGTGCCGCTCAATCCGCTTGCATATTCCAGACAGGTGCGGGCCAGACCATCCGCCAGGTTGGAGAGCTGTCCTGTAACGGCTGGTAAATCATATAGACTTAGCAAATCACTTGCCCCGATTCGTAGCAGTTCACCTTTCTGATAACGACGCAGGGTATTGAGTTGTTCAGTTTGGGCCAGATCTTTTATTAAACTGGCTGATTCTTGCTGAAATTCACCTGCGCTTTTTTGATGAGCCAGGCGCTCCCGGTTAGTCAGCATTTCCAATCGACCAGGTTCTCTCAATAGTATTTCGGTTAAAAACTGGCTGCCCGCGAAAATGGTAACCAATATCTCAAAGGTACGAAGGTTTTTACCGAGTTCTTCAAAGATTTCATCGGCATGTTCATCACTCGAAAAACGCTCCAGGTTGATCAACGCCTGATCCGGATCGGCACAGGCTGATAAGGTCATAAGCATATATGGCAGCCAGCCAGTCAATAACGTTCTGACTGATTGGCCTTGTGCGGCAATATGTTGTAAATGACGCAGTGCGGCCTGCCAATCTCGGAAACCGAGAGAACTTAACAATGCCTGGGTGGCAGATTCGGAAAGTTGGCCATCTAGTAATTTATCAGCAGGAAAGGATGCATACATATAAATAATTATAAAACGTAAGGGGCTTGTTTGGGGGTGTATTTATTTGAGATAACCCCTGTCTGCCTGGCATTGTTCTCGATCATTTGCCCATAAGCTTTCTAATAAGGGGTTTGGTGTGTTTTTCGCTAGTGCAGCTTCTGAAAAACACCCCAAAAATTCGTCTATTTCAAATATTTCAGTTCAAAATTATAACTGCTGGCTTTTTTGTAATGTTGACAATCACAACTGAGCCAACAATGATCAGGGCCGCAAGTAAAATGCGCAGCGAAATTTTTTCCTGGGCGAAAAAACTCCCAAGCAGCACAGCCACGACCGGGTTTACATATGCATATGTCGAAACCAATGAAACGGGGGCATTGCGCAGCAACCAGGCATAGGATGTGAAACCAACCAGCGATCCAACCGTGATCAAATAAAGCAGCCCTAGAAGCGATGTGATTGAAACGGAGCTGATTTCAAAGTGGGTAAGTTCGCCTTTCACGACACTCACGATCAACAAACCAATGCTGCCCATTAGCATTTCCATACCTGTGAAAAGTAATGTTGAGTTTGGTAAGTCAGCATCCCGGTTATAAATGGAGCCTAATGACCACAGAAAAGCCGCCGAAAGACAAATTCCACCACCAATCAGGCTGAATTCACGCACGCCGCCAAATTCGGCAGGGCTAATTAAAATAACCACACCGCTGAAACCAACCAGTAATCCTATCACTTGCCATCGGGTGGGTCTGACACCGCCAGGGCGAAGAGCTTCAACCAAGACCATGAACATTGGAATGGTAGCGACGAGCAGGGCGACGACACCGCTCGGTATGCTTGTTTCGGCAAGAGAAATGAGTCCATTCCCACCTACCAATAACAGGCTGCCAACAATCAGAGCAGATTTCCATTGGTTTCGAGTTGGTGCCGGATCGCCTGACATTCTTCGCCAGCTGAATAAAAAAGTGCCGGCGATCAGAAAACGCACCCCGGCTTGCAAAAAGGGTGGAATGGTTTCAACTGCAAATCGAATACCCAGATAGGTGGATCCCCAAACAAAGTACACTGCCAGTAAGGCAGCCCAGATTTTTGTTTTCAAAGTAATCCTTTCTGTTTTATGTCAGGTAGTTTGATGGTTCTGGGTTGCTTGATAGAGCAGCTTCCCAGCCAATTATTATTTTTTTTCGTTCCGTGCCCCAGCGATAATTGCCAAATTCGCCCATGCTTCGAATGACCCGGTGACAAGGAATTAGATAAGCGATCGGGTTGTGACCAATTGCGTTACCAACTGCCCGAACCGCGCCAGGTTGTCCAATTTGACTGGCAACTTGTCCGTAAGTTGTTAGTCTGCCGAGTGGAATATTGAGCAAAGCCTCCCAAACCTTCAGCTGGAAATTTGTGCCGGTTAAAAACAACGAAATTGGTGTCGAATTATTTTTGAGGCCGAAAATTGGTTCAATAAAAGCTGCAGTGGATTGGGGCTCATCCAGTAAACTCGCCTGGTTCCAATAAGATTTAAAGTTATGCATGGCAGATGCGCGATTATTTTGCACAAAAGACAGGTGACATATACCTCGATCCGTCAATCCAATCAATGCTTCGCCAAATGGCGTAGGATGAAATCCATATCGAATCATTAGTCCCGCTCCTGAGGTTTTATATTCCCCGGGTGTGACGGCTTCAGTATTAACGAAAAGATCATGCAAACGTCCCGGGCCGGATAAGCCTACGGAAAAGGTTGTATCCAGTACGGATGAGTCTTTAAGGATGTTTTTGGCGCTTTCCTTGGTAAGATATTGGATAAAGCGCTTGGGGCTGATTCCTGCCCAACGTGTAAACATGCGTTGAAAGTGAAATTCACTCAACCCGGCTCTTTCGGCTATTTCTTTTAGCTCAGGCTGGTTTTTATAATTCTCATCCAGATAGTGTATGGCTTCTTCAATGCGTTGGTAATCACCACAAAGCTGTTCAAATTTGATGGGTTGGTTGTCCATGGTAGCTTCCTTTCTTACCAATATTTTAGTGGGTCCAGGTCATGAGAGCCACCCGTTTCTTGCGAAATCAAAATTTGGCAGATGGATAATTATTTGATCATATCACGCGATTGATCAGACTTGGAGTCGAAAATTCTCAGATGAGTGCGGTTCAAAATTTCGGAAAATGCCAGGATTTGTATCTGGGATATTTCAAAAGGGTTTCTCAAAGAAAAAAATGCGAGGCCGGGGGCCGGGCAGGTCACAACTGAAAAGAAAGAAATGTATAATGATTTATACGATCTCCGAAAAACTGAACCGCACTCTTCTCAGATGTTGAATTAGATGTTGACGGTTTTAGAGTGGGCGAGTATAATGCTCTCTCGCCAATACCCCGGTCAGGGGTATTTGCATGTCGTTATCCCGGCTTCCCCGCAGCACAGCGGCAACCTGAAAGAAACGCGGTGACTGTGGCGAAGCGAAGACCAGGAGAAAGGATTTATGAAATACGTTATTTTGGAAAGCGGCGGCAAACAATACAAAGCTGTCGAAGGCAGTGAGATCGAAGTCGATTTGCTGCATGTTCAACCAGGTGAGAGCATCGATTTGAACGATGTGCTTTTACTGGTTAATGGTGACCAGATCACCGTTGGAGCGCCGGTTGTTGCAGGTGCATCTGTCAAAGCCACAGTTATTGAACATTTCAAGGGCGAAAAAACCTACAATTTCCATTACAAGCCCAAGAAACGCATTCGCCAGAAGACCGGTCACCGTCAGTGGTATACCCGGCTATCTGTCGAGAAAATTGAAGAGAAGTAAAAGAGGCTCACTATGGCTCATAAAAAAGGTGGCGGTTCCAGCCGCAACGGTCGTGATAGTAATGCCCA
>CAZLJB010000227.1:0-5764 GCA_964559195.1 uncultured Anaerolinea sp.
TCAGCCCGGCCAGCTGCGGGATGGTGGTGTCAGGCGCCAGCACCGCCCCGGTGGGGGAGAGCTGGTCGGCCAGCAGGGTCGAGCCGCCCACGTAACAGAAATTCCAGCCCAGGCCGAGCAGAAAAAGCGATAGTGCTAGCGGCAGCACATCCGGAGAAAACGGCGCCGTTACGCAGGCCAAAATTAAGACCGCCGCCCCGGTTAAGATTACCTGCAAGCGACCCCACTTATCTGCCAGCCAGCCCGAGACGATCGAAAAAGCATACATTCCAAATGTGTGGGCTGAAATGACTGTCGATATATCTATGAGCGCATGGTGATTATCCTTCATGTGCAGCGATGTAATCACCATGACCGCCCCCATCACCACCTGCCCAACCACCATGGCCATCATGGCCGTAAAAGCCTTCGGCTCGCGCAGAATGTTCCAGATAGAGCGCGCCGGGCCATCCGGGTTTGATTCCGGGTAAAGTTTTGCAATTTCACGACCAATCTCACGGGGATCGGGGCGCAGGGTGCTGAAAACGATCACCGAAGCCAGTGCAAACAACCCGAAACTGACCAGGTAAGCCCCGGCCAGTTCATCCATGCCAAAGGTTTTGACCAGGTTACCGGATGGCCCGACGATCAGCGGCCCAAAGATGGATCCAAAGGTGCCGCCCAGCACCACGCTGGAAATGGCTGCGCCGCGCCGGGCGGGTGGGTTGACCTCAGCCGCCGCAAAACGTCCGAGCACCACGGCCGCGTTAGCCACACCCATCAGCAGCATTCCCGCCAAAAAGCCGATCAACAATCCTCGGTCGATGGAAATGATTGCGATCATTGTTCCCACGGCGCCTGTGGCCAGACCCAGCGCAATTCCGTTGCGCCTCCCAAAAACATCCATTAAATAACCCCAGGCCGAAGCCGCCAGGGCCCCACCCAGCAAATAGATCGCGGAAGGCACACCGGCCCAAGCCGGCCCACCTCCCAGCTTTGCTCCGATGATGGAACTGATGGTCGCGCCTGCAATAAAGCCGGCTGAAGCCAGACTTTGGGCAATGAACAGGATAAATGTGATCTTTCGGGCGGTCGCACTATAGTCTGGCATGGGCCTCCTGGGGAATAATTGCGCAATTATAAGGCACAAATTTAATATCATCTACAACTCATTTCAAATACGCTATAATAATTAACCATGGCTTGTTCAAAGGAAATGCATGCTACCTCTTAATCATCCGGGCAACCAACGAAAAACCATTGGCGTCTTTGTTTCCCGCCTGGGGCGCGGCTGGGATCCTGAATTCATTATGGGGATAACCGATGCAGCCGAAGCACAGGATTTTAATGTGATCTGCTTTGCCGGTGGCAAGCCAGTCTCCCTCATCACACCCGGCAGCATGCAGCCGTCCTATGGCTTTTATGATATTGCCCGCACCGAACAACTGTCTGGCATGATTGTTTCCGGCGATCTGGCCTATGAACTGGATGGTCGGGCCTTCAAGCAGTTCATTGATAATTACACCCACATCCCACTGATTTTATCGGCTTGCCGGGTGCCCGGCATCCCAACCCTGATTGGCGATAACCTGCCTGGCATGCGTACCGCCATCAGCCACCTGTTGGATACACACGGATACCAAAAAATAGCCTTTATTCGCGGCCCGGAAAACCAGCTTGAATCAGAGCAGCGTTTTTTCGCTTACAAGGCAGAATTGGCCAGCCACAATATCCCCTTTGACGAAACCCTGGTTCTGCCGGGTGATTTTAGTATTGAAAGTGGCCGCGCCGCCGTGCGTATGCTGCTTGATGAGCGCAAAAAGAAGGTGGATGCGATCGTGGCAGCCAATGACCGCATGGCGATTGGTGTGTTTGAAGCTCTGCAGCTGCGTGGTATTACCATGCCCGGCATGGTTGCGCTGACAGGTTTTGACGATGTGCGCGAGGCGCGCAGCCTGGGTGTGCCCCTGACCACGGTGCGCCAATCTTTTTATGACATGGGCCGGCAGGCTTTTGATTTGCTCCTGCGCAGCATCAACGGCGAGAAACTGCCAGAGACCAGCCTGGTACCCACCCAGTTTGTGGTGCGCTGGTCGTGTGGCTGCATTCCCAAAAGTGTCCTGGCTGTGGTGGGCGACCAGCTTGGTTCGGGCCGCGCCATTCCAACCGAGCGGAAGCGCGAGGCGGTCATTGCCAACCTGGTGCAGGCTGCCGGCTTTTTTGACCCAGCCTCGGTTAGTAGTGCTTTTAGACAAGCCTGCTCGCAGGTCTGGGAGACCTTACTGGCCTGTTTGCAGTCTGAAGAAAAGGTCGAGGCTTTCCTGAAAAGCATAGAGAATCTGATGGTTGCGCTCGCTCCACACAACCAGGAAGCCATCACCTGGCATAACCTGGTCTCTGTGCTGCGTAACCAGTTGATGGTTGGCGTCAAGGAACCTGGCATGCTGCTGCGGGCTGAAGATTTGTTCCAACAGGCGCGCATCATGACCGGCGAGCTGATCCAGCGGCAGCAATCCTTGCAGCGCCAGGCTTTGGACCAGCAAGAGGAAGTTTTACAGGCTTTTAGCGCGGCCATGGCGCCCGCCATGAGTCTGGATGAAATCGGTGCAGCCTTGAAGCGTTTTTTGCCGGCGATGGGCGTTGAGCGTTTATACGTCATGTTGTATGCCAGCATGACCACCCCGCAATCGGCGCTTTCACCTTTTACTGAAAACTATAACTTGTTGATGCAGTTTGACGAAATGGGTTTTTACGCCCCGCCCGAACGACCAAAATGGGAAACAGGTCACTTAATCCCGCGTGGTAAAACCCCTGAATACCGGCGTTATTCGGCCATTGTGCTGCCCCTGATCCTGGCTCAAAACCGTTTTGGCTTCCTGTGGGTTGAGATCAAAGCGCGCGAGTGGGAAGTCTACGTGCGCATTCGTAACCTGCTATCCAGCGCGCTTCTGCGCACCATGCTGGTGGATCAACGCAGCCTGATGCAAAAACAGGTCGAACACCTGCTTCAAGAGTCCCAGCTGCGTGAAATGCAATTGGCCATTGCCACTGAAACCGCGGAAAGCACAGCGGAAGAGAATGCCAGGCTTTACACCAATGAGTTGGAGCGCCGTGAAGAAGCTGAAGCCCTTTCCAGGGTGGCGCGCAACCTCTCTACGCTCTTGCGCATGGATGAATTACCTCGTCAGATCCTCAATCAACTGGCGCAGCTTTTGCCTTTTGAACGTGGGGCGCTGCTGGTCGAAGAAGCGGCTGGCGCCATCCGGATTGTAGCGCATAGTGGCTTTCCGGAAAATACCAGCCAGCCAGACTTATTTACCCAAATCAATCCCGGCGGCACTTATGCCCGGATCGCCCAGGCTGGCGAGCCGGTGATCATTGAGGATGTTACCACCACCCAGGCTTGGCACCCGGCGGACGGTCTGCCGGTAAATCTTTCCTGGCTGGGCGTGCCGCTCTTCTCAAAAGAAAACGTGATTGGCATGCTTGCGATCACGCGCCAGGCACCCGGTGATTTCAGCCATGACGATTTGCTGCTGGCAATGACCTATGCCATCCAGGCGGCTATTTCACTCGAAAATGCGCGTCTGTATGACGAAGTGACGCGCTTTAAAGAATCGTTGGAGCTTTTGGTTGCCCAGCGTGTGGATGAGCTCAAGGTTGCTTACAACAAGCTGGAAAAACTCGATAAGAATAAAACTTCTTTTATCCAGGTCACTGCGCATGAACTGCGCACACCCCTGACTGTCATGAAGGGTTATCTGGGCATGTTGAAGGCCAACCCGGATATTCAGACCAGCGAAAACCTGCTGTTGGCGGTCGAAGGTGTCCTGAAGGGTGCCGATCGACTGCACCTGATTGTTAATTCCATGCTGGATGTAGTGCGTCTGGATAGTCAGACTCTTATCCCACGCCTGGAAACAGTCATTATTGGATTAATCTTTCAGCTTGTCCAGAAGGAATATAAAAACGATTTGGCCGAAAGAAATATCAACCTGGTTTTAGAAGATGGAGTAAATGGCCTGCCCTTTATCCAGGCCGATCCGGAATTGTTGCAAAAAGCGTTGGATGCCATCATTGTCAACGCCATCAAATACACCCCGGATGGCGGCAGCATCAGCCTGGGTGGGCAAGTGCTGGTTGATGAACAGATTGGGCCCTGCCTGGAAATTCATGTGCGCGATACCGGAATTGGCATCGATCCGGCCAATCAGCAGGTTATTTTTGAAAAATTGCTGCAGTTGGGCAAAGTGGAATTGCATTCCTCCGGGCGCACCAAGTTTAAGGGTGGTGGTCCTGGTTTGGGCCTGGCGATTGCATCCGGGATTGTCAAGGCACTCGCTGGCAAAATCTGGGTCGAGAGCCCGGGTTGTGATGAAGAAAAACTGCCTGGCAGCACCTTTTTTATCCGTCTGCCCATGCCGCCCCCAGACGAGGCCGGGCGTTAACCTGAATCATCAGCTCGCCATGTCGCAGGCCTTTATGTTAAAGCTCCATACTGAATAACTTGTCGCCGATCAGCGCTGCTCCAGACCCAACTCGGATGGAGGTGTTTTCTGCTGTCATTCGGCCAATGAAATAGGCTTTTACATCTCGGTTCGAGTAAGCCGCTTCGCCCCCCCGGCTCGAGCGCAGCATTTTTAACACGGCTTCCAAAGGTTGGGAGGCTTGCTGCACCGGCCGGATCAGCCGGTCGGTGCGAACCAGGCGCTGTTCGTTCCAACTTCGGCCTTGTGGGCTGGTTTGTTCCTCGGCAGCGATTGGTTGGGAGAGGTCACGGATCACGTTGGTTTGGAAAAGGTAATCCCCCGCCTTTGAACCGAGTGAACAGCTGGCAACTTGTTGGTTGGCAAACTCCACTTTTTCAACATGCACCAATCCGGCCTGCTGGTAGATGCAGGTCAGCGAATAACCACCCTGGAATGGCCCAAGTTGGGCAGCCAGTTCCCGGCGGGATACCTGCGGACCGAGATACAGGCTTAGCCAGGCCAGGCAATTGGGCAGGATGGCATCTTCAAACTCGGCAGGCCTGACGTGCAGGGTGTCAATTGCCTGCGCAAAACCGCCCGCCTGCCAGCCAAAGGTTGGGCCCGGCAGCAGGTCTGGATAAATAAATCCGCCGGCGATTCGATCCTCAGCGGCCTTGAAAAAGAAAAGTCGTAATTTATCAAAGCGCTGTCCGGGTGTCTCTTCGTAATCCTCTTCGGAATGCCATAGAATGACCGCCCCGCTGTGTTCGCGTATGACCCCTGTTTGGCAACCGACTTCGTCCTCTTGCAGCAAGGTCGCCAGCTCGCCAGCGCTGACCGGCAGTCCGTCCACCGTTTTCGGCAGAGTGGGGTGGCAAAAATCCACCAGCCCGGCGCCCTGGCTCCAGGCCGCAAGACTGGCCTGATACTGCCGGATGGCCTGCTGGATGGATATAGCCAGCCCACCGATCTGAAGTTTACCTTGCAAGGCGGCCTGATATTTGCGCGCCCGTCGGATTTGAGCTATCCCCTGGGATTGATCTCCCAGCGTGTCAAATCGCCTGGCCAGGATTTTGTGAATCTGAGCCCGGGCAGCCTGTCCCAATTGTTGGTGGGCCCTGACCGTATCCACATCCCGGCAGTCCAGGGATGTAATCGGTCCGAGTTGCTTTTTGGCCTGTCTGACCAGCCGCCGTTCATGGTTAAACATGGTTTTTATTGGATGGGTTCGCGGAAATCGTAGATGCCAGCCTGGATGGCCCATTTTTTACCACAGCCGCTGCACAGCAAATGTTCGATTTTATTTTGGAGTGGAT
>CAZLJB010000228.1:0-5761 GCA_964559195.1 uncultured Anaerolinea sp.
CAGCACGGGTGCTGCCAGATATCGGACTGCCAGAGAGACTGATATGGTTGTTCGAGATCGTGATGTTGTTCGAGCCAAAAACATAAATACCATAGTCTGGGGTGCTGGTGATTGTGAAACCGTTGACCACGATGTAACTCTTGCCCGAGATGCGGAAGGCACCGCCGCTGGTTGCCGAGCCGTTACCAGTCACGCTGACGCCTGGCGCAGCGGTGTAGGTGATGGGCAAGCCAACCGAGCCGGAATTCGCTCCGTTGACTGTCTCGGCGTAGGCGCCAGCCAGCACCTGCACAGTGTCGCCCGCCACTGCCAGACCGGCGGCTTTGCCGATGGTACAGAACGGTGCGGCGGCAGTGCCCGTTCCTAAATCAGAACAGGCAGCGTTCGTGTTATCGACATAGTAGATCGAACCTGCCGCATTGGCTGACTTATATCCCACCAATGAAAGCAGTAAGGCCAAAATTATTAGAGAACTCTTCATCCGTAAATGATAATTTAGGACAATTTTAGAATTAATTTGGATTTGCATAAGGTTGCTCCCAGGGCTTCTAGATGGAAACGACAAACATGGTTCTAAAAATACTAGTTACGGTCAACCAAGATAAAATAGTAGAGTTAATAATTTTGCCTATCTTGATTGCAAAGCCTAATATGCTCAAAGAAATTAGCATTATTCGCTTGACCATTTCACAATAAATATGGTTTGTAACTACTTACATGGTGTTTTCACGGGGAGATCTCCCCGTGAAAACACCGATTTTTGTTCATTCAGGCGGCAAAATCATCCTGATTTTGCTCGAAAAAAATTTCCGTAGCATGGTTGCCTCTATTACCGAACAAAATTAAAACGAAGTGACTCGAAATTCTTGGATTGCCAGCGATAATAACGAATACTTCTAAAGTAGTAGACTAAATTGTGCGGAATTCGATAGAGCACAACGCCGATAATATTTGCGCCGGCCAGACTAAGTTCTTCCATCGATTTAATCGCAGAAGCCTGGTGCGTGCCCGTGGATTGAATGACTAACAAGACTCCATCCACTTTGGATGCCAACACCCACGAAGCAGCCTCGCTGCTCGAAGGAGCAGCGATGATAATCACATCTGCCTGCGGTTTCAATATCTCCAGGATAGAAGAGATTTTGTCGGGTTTAAGCGAACCATCCGTTTCCGGAGACGCATTCCCACCAGTAATAACGGTCATGCCATTCAGACCTTCGATCTTTTGGCCGGCAGCCAACGTTTTCGAGTCATCGTTTAATAGATCGCTAAAGCCATTTTCATTGTCCAATCCAAAATAGCGATGAACGCCAGGATTCCGCGAATCAGCATCCAGGAGAACTACCCTGCTGCCCGATTGAGCATAGCTGACTGCCAGATCAGCTGCCATATTTGTCTTGCCTTTACCAGACCCATCAAGATTAATTAATAACAAAGTTTTCAATGGAGTGTGGGCAACAGCCAATTCCAGATTTGTGCGCAGCGCATAAAGCGCATCAGAAGGCTGGGAATGTAACTGTCCTTCAACTGGGTACCCTTTCTTGGTTTTTGAGGCAGGCTGCATGTTTGAAATATTGCCAAGGACGGGGACGCCCAACGCCTTTTGAATATCCTGGGGGGTTTTCAAAGTATCATCCAGATATTCATTGATAAAAATCATTCCAAGTGCGAAAATCAAGCCCACGATGGCTCCCAGAATAATATAGATAACTGGCTGGGGTCGAATGGGTTGCGCTGAAGGTATCGCCTTTTCAATTTGATCGATCGTGGTCGCATTCCGTGAATGTGCAAGTTGAACTGTCTGCAAGTCATCTAATAGAGCAAGATATGTTTTCTGATAGCGATCCAGCGTCAATTGCAATTGCTGCAAGCGAAAATCGCCTGCCAGGTCACTGGAATTATTCAAAGCGGGTTTTCCTACAAGACTCAGGCTGGTGCGAATTTGTTGATATTGGGCAAGCTGGGACTGTAATTGCCCCAGCAGGGCCTCTTTTTCAGCCAGCAGACTGCTTTGCTCAGCGTTCAATCGATACAAAGAAGTAAGTGGTCCGATCTCGGAAGTAAGTTTTCCAATCCCTGCCTGCGCGGTTGTAATCTGATCATTTATTTGCTTCGATTGGCTTTGAAGTTTTTCATCAGAAATCTGGATAAACTGGGTTTGAAGGGCGGAAATTTGACCTTCAACCTGGGTAATCTTCTCTGCAATATTGGCTTCGGTCGAAGCATAGCCACTGACCTGAGCATTATGATCCATCAGGACTTCCACCAGCATATTAACGATTGTGGCGGCTCGTTGAGGGTCATTATCTTCCATTATTATTTGAATCACATTGGTCAAACGCACCTGTTGAACCGAACCCAATTCTGCTAAATTAATCTGGTAGTTTAGCCGGCGTGAAGCTTCGTCGATCACACTACTTGATGTCAGCATTTGTACATATGCATCAACAATCTGCTGATTAGTCATGGCAGCAAACTGCGAGTTCAGGTCTGATAAGTCTTTACTGATTAATATTTTAGTGCTTGACTGGTAGGTTGGTTGTTGAAGCCGGCTGGCTAAGTAACCGCTGCCTGTTCCCAAGATAGCGCATAAGACCAAAAGCCAGAACCAACGAATAATGATCTGTAGATAATTTTTGAGTTCCATTTTTATTCCTTTCATCCGTTTGCAGCTACTGCTACAAACTTCCTTTGATGGAGCAACCGCTTCTCAACACGAATTGCTCTGATTATGCAACTGAGCTATGAATGACGATAAAACGTCATTGATGCTTTACTTGAATGCATGTCAAATCGAACGGCCGTTTTTGCCAATAAGCTCAGTGGTAGATAACTTGCTTCCCGACCGGATAAAACGGTGGCTGATTCTGATGGATTTTGAAAAAAGTTCATCTATACTCCTTCTTTTATACAATAAATCAATAAACAAATACCGCCAGCTCCAAAGATCAGCCAACTCATGATTTACCACATGCGGTTGCCATTGGCGTGAAAACGCTTGACCGCTTCTTTATCAGGCCAGGAATAATAAGAGCCCTCGGCCAGATTCAGATGGGAGCGTGTAATCGTGCCGTCCTTAATTTTCCCGAGAACTTCGAGCAACAACTCGGCGGCAATTGCTTTCGAGCGTTTAATAAAATTATCAAGTGATTCACCAGGCATAATCTCGAAAATTTGTTGAGCGCACAGTTCACCCGCATCAATCTTTTCATTGACATAGTAAATTGAGACACCCGCATTTTTCTCTTTATTTGCGATCATCCAAAAACTTGGCAAGACCCCTCGATAATGAGGCAGGATCGCGCCATGAATGTTCAAACATCCTAATTGGGGTAGTTCAATTAATGGTTTTTTAAATATTTGAGGACAGCTGACAGATATTAGCAAGTCAGTACCCGCCTCGCTCAGGCGCTGCCTGAACGACTCTGCGTTGACATCCGTCACTAATTCATACGCTACGTCATGTTTTTTACAAACAGAAGCAATGGACTGCCCGCGCGCTGTCACCAGGCCAATTCGTGCCCCAAGTCCAAAAGAAGCCGTCAGTCCGAAAGTTTTATAATAGCGTAATGCGGCTTGCAAAGCAGTTTGATTCTTATAGAGTGGTGGGACACTATAGACTGCCTGGGTCTCTTTGCCGTATTTACCGAGCACCTTATCATAAAAAGCAGGCAGGTAGATAGGATCATCGGTTGTAAGAAATGCGATTTTCATTTTATCCTCCAAGTCTCCAATACTTGATCAAAACGTCCAAAGGGTAATCTTTCTAATAAACTATCTATTTTCTTTCCGTAGAATGGTCGTCCAAGTCCCTGCGTGAACAGAAAGGCTTTTGATACATTCATTCGGTAGTATTCATCCAAATCGTGGGCGTTAAACTCATAAGGATGGCAATATATGATTACAGGTTGCCTGGTCATCATTGAAGTAAAAAACCGCTCCAGGATCATGCCCGGAATCAGGCGAAAATAGCCTCCACCCGCCACGGGAAGTCGAATATTGCCTGACGACCATATTGCAACAGGAACCTCCATGATGCTTGCGCCACTCGGCAATTGGACCCAGTGTGGAACCGTGGGATACCCAGAAATACCATAACGATGCGTACGCATTGGAAAGATTGACGAATCAACTGTAAAACCTGTTTCGGCCAATACTTCCAAGGCCCAAATATTGTCGCGGTCTATCGTAAAGTCAGGAGCCCGAAATGCAGTGACCTGCACACCGCAGGCATCATCCACCGTTTTTCGGGCCAGCTCCAATTCAACTTTCAACTCTTTCCTATTCATTTTATTTACAGGACGGTGGCTGTAGCCGTGGGATTGTATTTCATGGCCCTCTGCGACAAGAAGTTGTAGTAAATGTGGAAATGTCTCAGCCACGCGCCCTTGCACAAAAAATGTCCCCTTGACATTACGGCGATCGAGGATTGCCAATATTCTTTCTGTATTTCTGACAACACGTTCTGTGATCGGTGCGTCAAAATCAACGCTGGATTGATACCAATCTTCAACATCCACAGTAAAGGCGCACAATGGATATCGACTTAGTTGACCAGTGGTCAAATTTATTGATTGATGAACGATACCTTGATAGCTCTGCATGTTTTTCATAACTCGTGACTTTCTCTAAAGTATTGTTAAGGGTAAATGACCAAAGGTTCAATCTGAAGCATGCGATAAATTGCAGTAAGTTGTAAATTGTGCTTGACTAAAAATTCATCCGTAATGTTCTTTCAATAGTTCAAAATAAAGAGATTCAATTTGTTTAATCATGCCCTGGCTGGAATACTGCTCAGCGATTTTCTTTGCATTAACGCCCATCTGAGAGCACAATTCTTCACTATTCAGTAAAGTTAATATTCGATCAGCCATTTCCCGGGGTTGGCGAAGTGTCACCAAATAACCGGTTTTCCCATCGCTAATCACATCCCGCGCACCATCCACATCGTTCGCTACGATTGGCTTGCCGGCAGTCATGGACTCTTGAAAAACAACGGGCAAACCTTCCCATAAAGAACTCAATGCAGTCAGGGCCAGGATCGGATAAATTCTGTTAATGTCATTCCGATAACCTAAAAGAAAGAATTTCCCAGACAGATTAAGTTCCTTTATCAAGCTTTCACATTCATGGCGTAATGGACCATCGCCGGCAATTAAAAATTGAACTTTGGGATAGTTTTCTGCCACAATTGCCGCTGCCCGAATAAAATCCAACGGGTTTTTTTGCTTATCAAGACGTCCAATCATGCCAACCAGCTTGCATTCTGGGTCCAATCCCAATTCCAAACAAACCGCCCGTTTATTAACTTGTTGCTGGAATTTTTCTAATGGGATCCCGTTATAGATCAACGCAAATTTGTCTGCTCGACATATCTTATAAGCCAGGCCTTTTTCAATATTTGGTCTGGACACGGCAATCAAACGATTCGAAAATGTTGCGAAAAATCGCTCGACACCGACGTAAACCATTTTCATCATTTTCGACATATCATCCTGCAATCCCCAACCATGCACATGGTGGATGATCACCGGTACGCGCGCAAATATGGCTGCCAATCGTCCAACTGCACCTGCTATCGCGTTGTTCGTATGAACGATATCGTACTTTTCCTGCCGAATATGGGCATAAAGTTCTACGCTTGATTGCAAGTTGCGCCACGGACTGATATAAGTCACCATACGTGAAATTTTCACAAAAGGAATCCCTCGCTCTTGTGCCAGATAAGTCAAGTCAACTTCCTGAGAGATCGGAAGAGCAC
>CAZLJB010000229.1:0-5761 GCA_964559195.1 uncultured Anaerolinea sp.
TTTCTGCCTGTCTCGTGGGCTCGGAGATGTGTATAAGAGACAGGGCCTGGTGCGTTATAGTCTGCTTAATTGAGAATGGGGCTGCCGGGTGCGGATGGGGGTTTTCTTTGAAAGCGTGCCTGGCAGGTTACCAGGCACGCTTTCAAAATTGGAGGCAATTGTTGGTTCGTGTAAAGGTTGATGATGAGCTTAACCAGTTCCAAACTGGCGATCGCCTGCATCGCCCAGGCCAGGTACAATGTAGCCTTTTTCGTTCAGGTGATCGTCGATCGCGGCGATGTGAATCGGAACATCTGGATGTTCTCTTTGCATCAGGGCGATGCCCTCCGGAGCGCCGATCAGCCCAACGAACTTAATCTTTTTGACACCCCAACGTTTGAGAACATTCACGGTGGCAGTCGCCGAACCGCCGGTTGCCAGCATGGGATCGAGCACCAGGCAGACGGAAACGGTTGGCTCGAGTGGCAGCTTGTTGTAATATTCCACCGGACGCAGTGTCTTTTCATCGCGATACAGGCCAATATGCCAGACTTCTGCGGAAGGCATTAATTCCCAAATGCCTTCGACCATTCCCAACCCGGCACGCAGGATGGGCACAAGCCCGATTTTTTCCTTTAATTCGTAACCGATCATGGTGGCCAGGGGGGTGTGTACTTCGCGCTGAGTTACAGCCAGGTCGGTTGTGGCCTCATATACCAGCAGCGCGGCGATCTCCTGCACTAATTCGCGAAATTTCTTGGGATCGGTTTTGATGTCCCGCAAACGGCTCAATTTGTGCAGGACCAGTGGATGGTGGGACTCAAAAACATTCGTCATGGACTCTCCTCTAGAAAACAAGTACCTTTATTATATCCCTAAGGTGATGTTTGGCGGGTGACTTGTGCGTGTTTATGTCTTACACTATTAAACAAATCGTGATTAATCAGTGGGAAGTGATTTATGAAATTGACCGGTATTCATTTGTTATTGACTTATAAGTGCAATTTTGAATGTGAGCATTGCTTTGTTTGGGGTGGACCACGGCAGGCTGGCGTGATGAACCTGGAACAAATCACTGAAATACTAAACCAGGCCCGGGAAGTGGATAGCCTGGATTGGATTTATTTTGAAGGTGGAGAGCCTTTTTTGTATTATCCCATCCTGCTGCGCGGGGTACAGCAGGCTACGGCCAGGGGTTTTCATACCGGGATTGTTTCGAATGCTTACTGGGCCACCTCCGAAGCAGATGCGCTGGTCTGGTTGCGGCCATTTGCAGATTTGATCGAAGATTTGACCATCAGCAGCGACCAATACCATAATAGTATAGTCAACTCTCGTTTCAGGCAGAATGCCCAAAAGGCGGCAGATGAATTGCATATCCCGCTGGGGATCATCTCTGTGGCTCAGCCTGATCAGGCGCATGAGAATCCGGGCACTGGCCAGTCATCACGCGATACCTCGGCTATCATGTACCGTGGACGGGCTGCTGTTAAGCTGGCTTCAAGGGCCAGTGGCAAAGCATGGGAAAGCCTGACAACCTGTCCCTATGAAGACTTGCGCGAGCCGGGCCGGGTTCATCTTGATCCATTCGGTAGTGTGCAAATTTGCCAGGGTATTTCGCTCGGCAATGTTTTTGAGCACTCTTTGCAAGAAATATGTGAACGATATTATGCTGGGACACATCCAATTTGTGGGCCCTTATTAAAAGGTGGCCCGACCAGGCTGGCTTTGGAATACGGTCTGCCGCATCAAGAAAGTTATGCCGATGCCTGCCATTTATGTTATGAGTGCCGGCTGGCGCTGCGCGATCAATTTCCAGATATTTTGATGCCAGATCAAATGTACGGGAGTTAATGATTGGGGAGAGCACGAATGAATTTCTATGATATGGTGGCCGGGTTGCTGCGTTGCTGCGTTCCAGGTTGTATTGGTTGATGGGTGGTTCCGCCATGTTGATCCAAGTCACTGGACGGAAAAGCGGGCGGTTGGTGCAGCTGCCCGTTAATTTCCACAGGCGCGGCTCTGATTTGTGGGTACTCTCCAGTCGGGAACGGGTTTGGTGGCGTAACTTGCGTGAAAATCCCGCGGCAACCCTTTGGATTAGCGGCCAGCAAGTGGCAGCCCGGGCAGAGTTAGTCTTGGATGAAACGGCGGTGCAGTATGGCCTGGATTGGCTGTGCACCAGTAAGAGCTGTTACTCTGATTTTTGAAAACTTGATAGTTAAAAATGAGTTCCGGTTATTTATTCAAAACCCCTAAAACATCTTGATTTGGATATTGAATGGGTTCGATATCCGGCAGATCGAGCAGTTTACCAGGCTGCAGCTGGCTGTCGTCATTCAGCTGGTTGCGAGCCGCCAGGCTGTGCGGCGAAATCTTCCAATCGAAGGCGATTGTTTCCAACGTTTCACCCCAGCGCACCTGGTACGGAGCTGCTTTTCCAGAAATGTGATAGCTGATCCATTTCCAGCGGAAAATATCAAAACCGGTTGTACCTGTCTTGCCATACCCGAAGCCATTCCATTCATGGTTAATGGCACCGTTTTCGCGATCGCCAGGGCTGTACAACCTGACCTGTTCTATCGAACAATCTGGGTAGGGGTAATTGCGAACCATGTTGGAAATCGCCAGGCGCTCATTATTGGCGCCGATACCCGCCACCAGGAATAAATGATCAAAATGGGGGTCGTTGCTGGTTTTATACAAAACCGTATAAGAATAGACGATGTCACCCGGGTAGAGATTCCCCAGGTTGGCGAAATCGTAGCCGGGCATGGAACGTTCGCTGTGGATCAGCTCAAAGGTCTGTGGGTCAAAGCTGCCCCAGGGCTGGCCATTAAGTTTAGGATTGGCGGCGATGAAGGGCGCCGCGCTGGCGTACCAGCTTCCCATCCGGTACGGGAAACCGTTAACATCCCGCATGATGATCCAACTCAATGGTCCGCACATGCTCGAAGCGTCCGGGTATCCTACCTTTTCGCGAGAGATTTTGTAAGCCTGCTGGCAGGTATCCGCCAGGTATTGCTGGCCTTCCGCCAGATAGTCTGGAATTTCCCAATTGAAATCAAACAGGGCATGGATATTTTCAGCACTTACATATTTCTGGTCGATGACCCACTGACAGGGCAGCTTTTTGAGGGTTGGGTAAATTTTTTCATCGTGCGGCAGCCCATTATTCTCCCAGTAAGCTCGTACATAACCGGCCCAGGCTGAATCCAGCACGCCGGGGCGCATGGCGACTGCCAGCAATCGAAAGTTGCCGCCATACGCTCTGAACCAGGTTACAAAACCATGCGCCAGGAAGGTGGAGGCCACCTGGTCACCCTTATAAATCAGGGGTGGCTGGGCTTCGTTGAATTCAAATTCAAAGGCAAAACGATCCTGGCGAACATCCACCAGGCTGCCCAGCTCGCCGTTCCAGATCTGTGCCTGGCGGCGTTTGGCCAGGTCAAAACTACTCCCCAGGTCGGCTTGGACGGCACTTAACATGGCATCCGGGTCAGGTTCGAGCGGAGCGCTGCTTGCACAGCCAGCCGGGTTACCGAAGGGATAGCGAGAATCGGGGGTTAGTGTTTCCGAAACGGTCGGATCGACACTCTGGTATATATTTTCAGCCATGCTGGGTGTTTGAACGGGGACCTCACCGGCTGGCAGGTCAGGTGCCGGTGTATAACCGTTGGTACCGGTTAAATTAACATTCTGGACCGCTCCTGGATTCCAGAAAATTATCCGTGGAACCAACAGCGCCAGAAGAATAATCAGTGCCATGAATAAAAGTCTGATTGCTTTCAATGCAATGCTTCCAGCCGTAGATTGATCGATCCGATTTGCGGATCTGCAGTAATATTAAAATATTAATGTTTTTATTTTGGGTTGATAAATTTACAGGTAAAAAAACTTCAAATTACACATAATCCCCGGTAACACAAAGCTACAAATACTATAATAAAGATACTGCTTTAATCCCCCTGATGCTATTCGTAAATACGTACATTAATACGGCGGAAGATACGTATATTATTGTACGTAGTACGTTGTGATTGTGTCCGTCTTTAAAGTTCGTGGATGTGTTCGGAAAAGAGCGCGACCACAGCCGGGTCAAAATGCGAGCCTGAATTGGCTAAAATAAATTGATAAGCCTCGTCCGGATCCAGCGCTTTTCGATATGGCCTTTCGGATGTGATCGTATCCCAGACATCGATGATGGCAAACAGTCGGGCAGGCAGCGGAATTTCAGCACCTTTCAACCCACGGGGATAACCAGAACCGTCCCACTTTTCATGGTGACAATAAGGAATGTCGAGCGCCGCCTGTAAAAAAGGAATCCGCGAAAGCCAGTCATGCGCCATGGTTGGGTGAGTTTTCATTATAACCCAATCCTCTTCTGCCAGGGGTTCTGGTTTCAAGAGAATTACATCCGGGATGCCCAATTTTCCAACATCATGCAGTAATGCTCCGCGCCAGATGTGCGGCAACTGTTCTTCGGTAATTCCAGCCCATTGAGCCATTTTGGCGGTTTTTTGTGTAACGCGTTCGGTGTGGCCCTGGGTTTCCTGATCTCGCAAGTCCAAAGCATTTGACCAGCCTTCGATGGTTTTATCGTAAGATACTACCAATTCCTGATGAACAAATTCCAGTTCCAGGCGCTGTTCCGCGATGCGCCGGTAACGGTTGAGCCGGTTGATCCACGAGAGCCGCACGATTAATTCAAACCTATCAAATGGCTTGCTGATGAAATCGTCAGCGCCAGCGCGTAACCCATCCAGACGAGAATCACGGTCACTCAGGGATGTAATCAATAAGATGGGTACCGTATTCAATAAAGGGATTAGACGAATAGCCCGACATACGTCCAGGCCGTTCATGCCGGGCATTAACACATCTAACAGGATCACATCTGGCAGCAGCTTTTCGGCAGCTAAAAGGCCTTCCAGGCCATTTGCTGCAAAGAGAAGGTTATATGGTTCATTTCGTAGAATGGCTGCGATAAAATCATGAATCGAGACATCATCGTCGATCGTTAAAATTTTTAGCGGTTCTTTCATTATGTCAATTATACCCATTTACCCACTATAAATGTGTTCTAAAGCGTTATTTCTCGGGATTGTTTTATTGCAAGTCGATTAGAAAATTACGAATTGGTGTGCTCGGGTCGAGTAGATTGCCCAAAATTAAAAGTACCGATACCACCAACCCACCGATTATCAATATATTGAGCAAACTGGCCCGATATGTTTTTTCAGTGTCATTCTCAAATAAGGGAGGGTTGAACCAGGTTTTAATTCGATTGAGCATTTTTCCTCTTTTTAAGCAGCCAGTCCGTACATGTATCTACTCACCGCTCTTTGGTTTTGATTTTGCCGCCTGGACGAACAAAAATCGGTTGTTTTCCAGGCCTATGGTGTTTACACGGGGCTTCTTCCCGTGAAAACACCATAAATAAACCTTCTCTTTTCTCTTTTGGATGTTTTCTATCTGGGATAACACCCAGTCAGTAGTTAAACTTGAGCGTAGGTTGATGAAGTGACGTGTTGCCATAAAGCGAACCTGTATCTCCTGCAGCTCTTGTTTTGATGCTGAGACTATGGGTTAACCCCAGGGCCAGGTTTGCTGTTTATTCTCGTCCAGATTACGCGAAATACCGATGACCTGGACTGTCATTCCGCCATCTCGAATAATAATTTTGAAATCAAAATGCGTAATTTGGATGGCTCCTTGCTTGCTGGAATGTTCTATTTGAATAGAAGCTGCGGTAAATTTTGCCCCGCTCAGATACTGCCGG
>CAZLJB010000230.1:0-5756 GCA_964559195.1 uncultured Anaerolinea sp.
AGCAGGTTGGGGATATCGTTCTTATCGCGTTTAAGGGTCGGGATGGTATGTAAATTGGGAGTATCAAAGGCCGTCACCACTGCTGGGGTCAGTGCCGGGTGTGGCCCAACTTCGACGAGCAGGGAACAACCCGAATCAATAATATTTTGCACGCCCTGGTGAAAGAGCACGGCCTGGCGCACCTGCGCACTCCAGTAGGAAACTGGAACATTATCGCCGAAAAACTCTCCACTAGTATTGGATGCAATCGGGATGCGCGGGGCATGAATGCGCATCTCGGCTGCGGCCTTGGCCAGATCGTCAAGAATCGGGTCCATCAGCGGAGAATGGAAGGCATGCGAGACTTCTAGTTCCCTTGTCTGGCGCCCCGCAGCCTGGGCCAATTCATCGACCACATCGACAGCTTCCGCCTCGCCAGAAACCACCACGGCGCGCGGACCATTGACGGTAGCAATCGATATCTGATTCTCGCGCCCGAGGATCCATTTTTGCACCTGTTCGACTGAAGCGCCAATCGCCAGCATTTTACCACCTTTGGGCAATTGACCCATCAGGCGGCCGCGGGTCACCACGAAGCGCGCCGCATCGTCCAGGTCGAGCATTCCTGCCACGCAGGCCGCCACCAATTCGCCAATGCTGTGTCCAATGACGTAATCAGGTTTAATCCCCCAGGAGCTGAGCAGTTCCGCCAGTGCATATTCGATAGCAAACAGGGCGGGCTGGACGTAACGCGTATTTTGGAGGTATTCAGCCGATTGATCACCATACAGCACATCCAGGAGGGGCGTGCCAAGCTCTGGATCGATCAATTCGGCTACCTGCTGCAGAGCTTCAGCGAAGCGTGGTTCGCTTTCGTATAGACTGCGTCCCATGTCGGGGTATTGTGCGCCCTGACCCGTGAATAAAAAGGCCAGTTTGGGTTTCACGCGGATATTAACCTGCCCGGCAGCCAGCCCTTGGGGTGCGCGTCCTGTCCGCCACGATTCGAGCTTGTGCTTAACTTCTTCTTTTGTCTTGCCAACCACCGCTAGCCGGTGGTTATGTTGGGTACGGTTCAGGGCCGCCGAATAGCTCATATCGCGCAAAGTAGCCGGGTTCGATTTGCCAAGTGAATCGTCCAGCAATTCCGCCCACTTATCCACCGATTCTTCTAAGGAAGCTGCAGATTTGGCAGAAATGAGCAGAAGGCTATTTTCTCGGTCCAACAGGCCAGGCTGTTCCTGCGCTGAGGCGGGCTCGTTAGCCTGAACCGGGGCTTCCTGGATAATGGCGTGCGCATTGGTGCCGCTGTAACCAAAGGAATTGATACCCGCCAGGCGCGGGGTGTTGGAGCGGGGCCAGGGTATGCGTTGGGTGGCAATCTGCACCGGTGCGCGCCCAAGATTGATGTTCGGGTTTAGCTTGGTGAAGTGGATGCTGGGCAGGATCTCTTCAAACTCCAGTGAGAGCGCTACCTTGACCAGCCCCAGCAGCCCAGCTCCTGCCTCCAGGTGACCAAAATTGCTTTTCACCGAGCCAACGTAGAGGGGATTATCTGCGGAACGATCAGGCCCAAAGACATTTACGATGGCGCTCATTTCAATTGGATCTCCGACCGGGGTGCCAGTGCCGTGGGCCTCGACATAACGAACTTCGTCCGGGCTGACGCCCACGCGGGCGAGAGCACTGCGGATCACTTTTTCCTGTGATCGGCCGTTGGGGGCTGTCAGAGCGGGGGTGTGACCATCCTGGTTGACGGCTGTTCCGACGATACTGGCGTGGATCCGGTCGCCGCGCGCAACGGCTTCTGACTGTCGGCGCAGGATAACCGCCATGCAGCCTTCGCCACGGATGTAACCATCAGCGGATGCATCGAAAGCTGCGCAGCGCCCGTTGCGTGACATCAGTCCTACTTTGGAAAAGGCGATATGTAGACCTGGGTGAAGCATGATGTTGACGCCCGCCACAATCGCCGTGTCGCAATCGCCAGAAAGGATACTCTGGCGCGCCAGGTGTAGAGCTACCAACGAACTGGAGCAAGCCGTATCGAGGGTCAGACACGGACCTTCAAGCCCCAGGAAATGAGAAATTCGCCCGGCAGAAATGCTCATCGCGTCGCCCATAGCATCATAGCCCGTAATACCCAACGGGCCTTCATAGATAGCTTTGAGTTGTGAATAGCCATTGGTGTTCATCATTGCCAGAAACACCCCAGTATTACTGTGCACAAGCTCTTCGGCAGATTGCCCAGCATCATCTAGTGCGTGCCAGACAGTTTGCAACACCAGGCGCTGTTGAGGATCCATGCGGGCTGCCTCAATATCTGAAATACCAAAAAAACCAGCATCAAAACAATCAATATCTTCGATGAACCCACCTTTACGCACATAGGTTTTACCTGGAGTGAGTGGATCAGGATCGTAAAACGCATCCATATTCCAACGAGTGCTTGGGACATCAGTAATCAAATCACTTCCGTTTCGGAGCGCATCGATCAGATCAGAAGCACTTGAGATGTTTCCAGGTAACCGGCAGCCAATCCCAATCAGAGCGATTGGTTCTGCACCACCAAGATAATTTTCTTGTCGGGTAAAAGCCATATTTTCTCCAAATCAATGTAGCTCACGGTACCAAAAATTAGAGTTAACACAAAATAAAAAAATAGTTAATTGACAATAATCATGCTTTTAAGGTAAAATAAATCATATAATTAATATTCATGTTTGTCAATCCCAGTTACGATGCCCTTATGAAATTCTTAGATTACTTTCTTGCAGAGGTCATCATTGAATTTGGGATTAAGGCTTTTCGATATTTTTAGAAATTATTAATTAGAGGAGAAGCATGGCAGAAGAGACCGAAACAATACAAGCTGAAATGACGCAACCCATTATCATCGAATTGGGTACAAGAAAATCCAGCAATCTCAAAGACTTAAAAAAAGGTAAAGGAAAATTATGGGATGAAGTGCTGGGTGTGATCGAGGAAACCCGGGAGATGCTTGGAGAAGAAGCCGAAGGGAAGATACTCGTCCCGGTAATCGTAATCTACAAGAAGAAAAGTAAACTTCAGGGGTTGGAAAAGTTAATATTCCCTCTGATGAAATAATTATAAAAAACTGACGAGGCAAAGCATGAGCGTAGATGAAAATAGCGACAAGGAACGTATTTTTAATCGCACTGGCAATCAGCCTGGCAGAACACTCAAACCAATCGTTCTGAAGCTCAAAAAAGGCAAGAGCAAGAAAACTGAAGGTCCTGTTGATGAAAGTGAGGAGAAATATTCCAAAGGGTTGGCGGATATACAACGACTCGAAGGGAATGTGAGGCGGATTGCCCAAAAAACAACCAAAGCCATCTCGAAAAGTATAGATGTATATGAACGCGAACGACAACAATCCGCCAGAGCAAAAACAGATGGGGCAATTGAAGATTTTATCCATAATTCGGCTAAGGCTGGCAGCGCTTATTTGAAAGAAGCAGCCGATTTACCGATAGAACTGGCCGATGCAGTCAATCCAAGTCACTATCGCAAACGACTGCGACGCAATCTACGCCGAGTCTCTAAGTTGATTAGTTTGTTTAGAATATAGAAAAAATAATTGGTTCTACCCGCCAGGTTCCATAGAAGTCCAGGTTCTTTTGTGGGCGCGGAACCTGGCTAATCTAACCGAACAAAAAGCTGCCAGCATGCCAAATCTTCAGGCAATTCCGGATTCAGTCCGGAAGACGAATGCACTGTCCGCATTAGATAACCCCGGGGCCCTTGCCGACCTACCCCGTCGGGAGTTTATTAAAGTTTCCAGCGGAGACACAGATCTGCCGCAAATGCGTTTCGTTGCTTTCCCGGTCAACCACCTGCGTTCACTCAGGCGTTTTTTTAATTGGGTTCAGCTGCTACTTTATTTTTCAACCATGACCCTCTTCGATGAGCTAATTGGAAGGGATAGCGCCAACAGGCGTGCCAAACGTTTGCGTCGAGCTTTTGAACGTGCCGGGGGATCGTTTATCAAATTGGGGATTCATCTATCGATGCGGGTTGATTTTATCCCTTGGGCTTACAGTAACGAGCTTTCCTGTTTGACCGATAAAATGCCTGCTTTTCCAGTCAATGAAGCAATTGCAATCATTGAACGCAGCACGAAAAAACCGCTGGCTGCCAGTTTTTCCAGCTTTGATCCACAACCGATCAACTCTAACTCTGTGGCCTGTGTCTATCAGGCTATCCTACACAATGGAGAAAAAGTAGCCGTCAAAGTGCGCCGTCCTGGAATTGGCGAACAATTTATGGCGGACATCGAAGCGTTCGATTGGTTACTAATTATTGCCGAAGTACTAACTATTTTTCGACCTGGCTTCAGTCAGGAAATGCGCGAAGAATTCCGCAACCTGTTGCTCGAAGAGCTGGACTTTGTCCAGGAGGCACGCCGTCAGGATGCTTTCCGCCGCGCAGCAGCCGAATCACGTAAGGATTTCTTTTCTGCACCACACATCTTCCTGGAACTTTCAGGCGAAGAGGTGGTTGTCAGCTGTTTTGCAAACGGTATGTGGCTTTGGGAACTCTTGACTGCAGTTGAACAAGGGAATGAAACTTATCTGTCCCGGGCTCGTGAGCTGAAAATTGATCCTCGAAAAGTAGCCAAACATCTCCTTTGGGTCAATTATTGGGCCAGGGAAGAAAATCTATTTTTTCATGCTGACCCCAATTCCAATAATATTATCATCAGCCAGGATGGCAAACTCTTTTTTATTAACTTCGCCGTAACAGGCAATTTAAGCCGTACCCTGCAGCAAGCCTTGCGCCAGAACCTTTACTATGCCTGGCAGCGTGATCCACAGAATATGGCACGCGCGTCACTGATCCTGATGGAACCGCTGCCGCCTGTAGATTTGATTGAACTAACTCAGGAACTTGAAAGCTACAATTGGCAATTGCTTTACGCATTGGAAGCTGACCCACGCAGTTTGCCATGGCAGGAACGCACTTCATCCGTCCAGTGGCGAGGACTCCTGAGGCTGGCGCGCAAATACGGCATCACTATTGATATCGAAGTTTTGCGTCTGATTCGCTCCACACTTTTACTCGAATCCATGGCAGTTCGATTGGATAACGAGATCAACTTTGTTCACGAATATCGTAAATTCGATCGTTATAAAGCCGAACAAGCTCGGCGCCGAGTCACCAACACAGTGTTGAACCAGCTTGAAGGCAAGTCGAATGAGCAACTAATTATCCGTATGGATCGCCTTTTTCAAACCATGGAAGGGCTTTTCTTTCGTACAATTCATATGTTCTCATTACCGACGGTCAATTTCAACGTTTTGATGAGCAAATGGTCCTTTACAGTTTATATTTTGGTACGTTTTTTTACACAGGTTTTGGGCATAACTGCCCTGGCAGTGGGTATTGGAGTGGTTTATTTCGCCTTAGCTGGTAGGGTACCTTTCATCCCGAGCGTAATTATCACGTGGTCCATCTCAAATCCTTTATATTATTCTGCCTTGATATTGCTGATTTTTATTAATGGCCGGACGGCCTTGTTTCGCATGGACGATAAAGAGATTTAAAAAATGAAATCGCCCACCGCTTCCAGACCAAAGCAGGTACGAAAATCTGTCTTCGATGCTGTCAATCGATGGAATCAGAATCGTGAAGAGCTTGTACATAATACTCAGAAGCTGAAAAAAGAATTATCTTTTCCAACTTCTGAGAGTGTTTTACAGAGCATGCCAAGATCGGAAGAGCACACGTCTGAACTCCAGTCACCTGAAGCTATC
>CAZLJB010000231.1:0-1863 GCA_964559195.1 uncultured Anaerolinea sp.
CCACACGGCTCTGAACACTCTTTCCCTACACGACGCTCTTCCGATCTGACCTGGTCAAAAATAACAAATTGACATCTTACCAAACCAAACTCACTATCATTAACTGCCGGACGGTATTTTTTACCAGGCATATTGTAATAACCAGGCAATACGTACTCGGAGGATTGTTATGAATATTGGAAATTTCTTTAAAAAATATTGGATTGTCTTTCTCTTGTTAATCGCAGCGGCTGTTGGAGGGTATTTCTGGCAGCAGAGCCGTAAAACAGCCAGTAGCAGTACTTACCAGACCGCTGCCGCCACCCGCGGCACTCTGACCGCCAATGTTGGTGCTACAGGTAGGGTACGCGCCGGGCAAAGCGCAAATCTTACCTGGCAGACCAGCGGACGTGTGGAAACTGTAAAAGGTACGATTGGCAAGGCTGTAAAAGCGGATGACCTGCTGGCTTCCCTGGTGCAAACATCCATGTCACAAAACATTATCCTGGCCGAAGCCGACCTGATCACTGCCCAGAAGAATCTGGATGATCTGATGGCTTCAAAAACCAGCCTGGCCAATGCCGAACAAAACCTGGCCAATGCCAAACAATCAGTCAAGGATGCGCAGGATAAGGTTGACAGCATCACCTACAACCGCGCCTCAGATAACCTGATTCAACAAACCCAGGCAAATATAGACCTTGCTAAACGTGACATAACCCGGGCCGAAGACAATTACAAGCTGTTTGCAAAAAAACCAGATGGCGACTCGAATAAAGCCCAGGCCCTGCTAAATCTGACAAACGCCCGCCAAAAGTTGACTGATATGACCAATAAATACAATTGGTATACCGGTAAGGCAACAAATCTGGATGCTGAAAAATACCGCGCCAACCTGGGGGTTGCCCAGGCTCAACAAGCCGATGCCCAGCGCGAAGTAGATCGTCTGAAAAATGGTCCCAGTGCGGATGACATCGCAGCCGCCAAAGCCCGTGTCGCAGCAGCAAAATCGACATTGGACCAATCCAGGATCATTGCGCCATTCAGCGGTGTATTGACCCAGGTTGAGCCCATGCCCGGTGATATGGTTTCCCCCGGCACCCTGGCCTTTCGCGTCGATGATCTCTCCCATCTGTTGGTAGACCTGCAAATATCAGAAGTGGATATTAACAATGTCAGCGTAGATCAACTTGTTACCATAACATTTGATGCCGTTCAGGGCAAAACCTACAATGGAACAGTATCAAAGATCAGCCAGTCCGGCGATTCAAGCGGCAGTGGTGTCAATTTTACAGTAACCGTTGAGTTGACCGAAAAAGATGCCCTGGTCAAACCAGGCATGACAGCCGCAGTCAATATCACTGTCCGCCAACTGACCAATGTATTACTGGTACAGAATCGCTCTGTACGCCAGGTAAATGGCAAGCGTGTTGTCTACGTGCTAAAGGAAAACAAACCTGTGGCTGTGGAAATCCGGCTGGGTGCTACGTCTGATTCGAATAGCGAAGTGGCAGGTGGTGACTTGAAAGAAAATGATCTGGTCATTCTGAACCCGCCATCTGCCAACGGCAGTCCTTTCGGTGGCTAGTGAGGCTTTCATGAATGAACCTGTAATTATTGCAGAGGACCTGGTCAAAACTTACCAGATGGGAGATGTGGAAGTCAATGCCCTGCGCGGACTGACTCTGACCATCGCCCGAGGCGAAGTTGTCGCCATTGTGGGCCCATCTGGCTCGGGTAAGTCGACCCTGATGAATATCCTGGGATGTCTCGACCGTCCCACATCTGGTACCTATTTCCTGGATAACGAACCGGTTGCAAAACTGGATGATGATCAACTGGCCAATATCCGCAACCGCAAGGTTGGTTTTATCTTTCAATCCT
>CAZLJB010000231.1:1963-5747 GCA_964559195.1 uncultured Anaerolinea sp.
GATGATCAACTGGCCAATATCCGCAACCGCAAGGTTGGTTTTATCTTTCAATCCTTCAATCTCCTTCCACGCCAGACGGCGCTTTCAAATGTGGAATTGCCATTGCGTTATTCCGGAAGAAAAGAGGGCCGCAAAGAAAAAGCCCGCCAATCGCTGATAGCAGTTGGATTGGAAAATCGTATCAGCCACAGACCTTACGAACTTTCCGGCGGACAGCAGCAGCGTGTGGCAATTGCGCGTGCTCTGGTCAATGACCCCGCCATCATCATGGCCGATGAACCCACCGGAAACCTGGACTCAAAAGTTGGGCAGGAGATCATGGACCTGCTCTTAAATCTTAACAAACAGGTCGGTACAACATTGATTATCGTTACCCACGACCCTAAAATAGCAGCGCAAACCCAGCGCATCATCCGTATCCGTGACGGAATGGTAGATACGGAGGCATAATGAACGCAACCCAAATTCTTATTGAAGCTTTGGAAAGCTTGAACAGCAATAAAATGCGTTCAGGACTTACTATCCTTGGCATTGTCATAGGCGTGGCAGCCGTCATCGCCATGCTGGCTGTTGGACAGGGTGCCCAAAATTCGATCACTGGATCTATAAATGGCATTGGCACCAATGTACTGTTTGTCTTCTCAGGTAATCAGACCGGCCCCCCCGGGCGAAACATGGGCGCATCCAAAAACATTAAACCCCTGACCATGGATGATGCGCAAGCCATAAATGACACTTTTGCAGCACCATCCATTTCAGCAGTTGCGCCGGTGCTGCAAGGCCCAAGTGAAGCCGCCGCGTTAGGGTTGACCACCAACACAACCGTCAATGGTGTCACACCCGCTTATGGCGAAGTCCGTAACGAAACAGTCACAGAAGGTGACTTTATTTCGAACGAACAATACCTTGGTCACGCTTCCGTTGCTGTCATCGGACCTGACCTGGCAGATAAACTATTCGGCCGAAAAGAAGGGTTGGTCGGAGAGACCATGCGCCTGGCCGGGCAGCC
Source organism: uncultured Anaerolinea sp. (assembly GCA_964559195.1). Classification (GTDB taxonomy): domain Bacteria; phylum Chloroflexota; class Anaerolineae; order Anaerolineales; family Villigracilaceae; genus UBA5195. The sequence continues at coordinate 2,973 of CAZLJB010000231.1, forward strand.
ATTCCGTATTATTGGCGTACTTGCCAGCAAAGGCGGTTCGGCTTTTGGAAATGCAGACAACCAGGTTGTCATCCCACTGACCACCGCCCGCGACCGTGTCAATCACCGCAGCGGTGACAATGTAGATATCATATTTGTTCAATCGGTTAGCGCCGAGGCAACCACCCTGGCTGCAGACGAAATCAAACAAATTATGCAAACTCGTCACAACATTCCAGTTGGTGGTGATAATGATTTCACCGTCTTCACCCAACAGGACATGTTACAGACCGCATCTTCCATTACCGGAATCCTGACCATATTCCTGGGTGGGATCGCGGGAATATCCCTACTGGTAGGTGGCATTGGTATTATGAATATCATGCTGGTCTCAGTGGCAGAACGTACTCGAGAGATTGGTTTGCGCAAAGCCCTGGGCGCCCGTAAACGTGACATCCTGACCCAGTTCCTGGCAGAATCTTCGCTACTCAGCCTGTTAGGCGGCATCATCGGCATAATACTCGGCTGGACCATCGCATTTATTGTCGGGCGGGTCGCCGTGGCAACAGGCAATGCTTTTGAACCATCCATCACCATCAGTTCTGTATTACTCGCCACCATCTTCTCAGCAGCCATTGGTATGTTCTTCGGAATATACCCGGCCAACCGCGCAGCCGGCCTACAGCCAGTCGAAGCACTGAGATACGAGTAAAAAACAATGATCAATTACGCTCTAAATAATAAATATTGCCATCGTAATTGATCATTGCCAATTCGTTATTTTCTTTCAATAACCATTCTTCCACCCGGCGGCAATTCTATGCCCAAAAAGATCCTCGTCATCGATGACGAACCCAAGATCGTCGAAATTTGCCAGGATTACCTGAAAGCATCGGGCTTTGAGGTTCTATCAGCCAGCAACGGGCTGCAAGGACTGAACGCCGCGCGCCGTGAAAAACCTGATTTGATCGTTCTGGACCTGATGATGCCCGGTATGGACGGCCTGGATGTCTGCAGAAACCTGCGCCGCGAAGGCAATACCCCGATCATCATGTTGACCGCCCGCGTGGAAGAAAGCGATAAACTGGTTGGACTCGAACTGGGTGCAGATGATTACATTACCAAACCCTTTAGCCCTCGTGAGTTGGTGGCACGCGTCAGGGTCGTGCTGCGGCGCGTCAGCGGCGATTCTACCAGCGAGATCATTCGTGTGGGCGAAGTCAGCTTGGACCGCACCCGCTACGAAGCTACCTTGCCGGACAAGACCATCCTGTTAACACCAACCGAATTTGAAATCCTGTCTACCATCATGAAGCAACCAGGTCGCATATTTTCACGCGCCCAACTGTTGACCGCCGTGCATGGTATCGCCTTCGAAAGCTATGAAAGGGCGATCGACTCGCACATTCGCAACCTGCGGCGAAAACTAGAAACGGCCAGTGGAGAGGCGCGTTATATCATCACGGTTCACGGTGTCGGTTACAAATTTGAGGGCTAAAATGGCCCATACCAATATGCGCCCCATTCAAACCCGCCTGTTCATCCTACTGCTACGCGCCTTCTCAGCCGCCGTTTTATTCATCATGCTGGTCATTCTGGCGGCTATGGCTTATTTTCTAACATACCCTTCAAGCTATAACCCTATCGAACGTTTCCCAATCATCATCCGGCTTGAAACTTTTTACCTGGTAAAAGATAATTGGCAAGGTGTGGAAGTATTACCAATAAACGATATCAATTCTGATTTCCACCAGTTCTGGAACAGATCTACATTGGTGGATGCGCAAGGAAAAGTTGTATTGGATCACGGCAGTTCTCAAACTGCTCTGACAGGCACTGCTTATGACCGGAAAAAAAGCGACCTGACTATCCCAATCCTGGCTCATGGGCAATTGGTCGCCACTTTGTTGCTGGATGACACTTTTTTACCGGCTCAACAACAGCTATCTCTCAATTTTCTACTACCAATTGGTCTAATTTCGCTGGTTATGGCAATTCCGACCATCATTATTGGGCTTTTCCTGATGCGTCGTTTTGTAACTCCGCTGGCAGAAGTCATCGTGGCTGCGCGCGCAGTTGCCGATGGAGATCTTTCCACGCGTGTACACGCTGCCGGACCAGACGACCTGCGCGCGCTTTCGGACAGTTTCAACCATATGGCAGCCTCCCTGGAACAAAGTGACAACGAACGACGCAACATGCTGGCTGATATTGCACATGAACTCCGCACACCCATCACCGTCATGCGTGGACGACTGGAAGGCATTGTGGATGGTATTTACGAGGCCAATCCTGACCAGATCGTTCCAGCACTTGAGGAGACTTACCTGCTCGAACGACTGGTGGAGGACCTGCGTTTGCTGACCCTGGTCGAAACACGGCAGCTGCACTTCGAAATCAAGCAAGTGGATCTGAGCGATATCGTTACACATGTCATCGATCTTTTCCAGGCTGAGGCAGAAGACAAAAATATCACCCTCAAATTTGAAGAGCCACACCCGGTTGCGGTTGCCATGCTCGACCCACAGCGCATCAACCAGGTGGTCGGAAACCTGGTCAGCAATGCCCTGCGTTACACACCGGATGGAAGCAATGTGGCCCTGACAATTGAAAAAACATCCGCAAAAGTTGTTTTAACCATCAGCGATGACGGACCAGGCGTACCAGCCGAAGATTTGGATAATATTTTCCAGCGTTTCTGGCGTGGCGAGAAATCCCGTTCAAGGGCCTCTGGTGGAGCTGGATTGGGCCTGGCAATTGCCAGGCAGCTGGTGGAGGCGCAAGGTGGCCAGATCC
>CAZLJB010000232.1:0-5710 GCA_964559195.1 uncultured Anaerolinea sp.
TCCATTTTTTCCGATATTCTCATTTTTTGGGATGTTTCCCAGGTTAGTAAACATCTCAAAAAAAGAAAAGAAGCTGTTTTTGTTTGGAGTTTTCACGGGAAGATCACCCGTGAAAACTCCAAATGCAGGGAAAACCACCAATATTTGTTCATCCCGTCGGCAAAATCAGGATGATTTAGTTCCAAACCGAAGAATGCTGGGTAGATACCCTTTTGAACTGAAATATTCTAAAAGAAGAAAAGATTTTTGAGATCAACTACTGGCGCCGCTGTACCTGCGTACGCCAAATTTCCAGACCTGGGATGCCACCAGGAAACAAGCCATACCGATTCCAACGAACATCAGCACAACCGGGCCAGTAAATTCGCCGCGCAGCCCTTGCAGAGGAATGGTGGTGGCAACCGCAATGGGGATGATAAACGTGACGATGACCCGCAGCCAGACCGGGTAAACAGTAACCGGGTATCGACCTGAATCGAGCAGAGCCTGCAAAATGGTCACATTGTTGTCAAACTTGGTGAACCAGAAGGTCAGCGCAATTAAAACCACCCACAGGCTGTAAATAACCAGTGTGCCAGAAAGAGTCAGAATAAGAAAGAATAGGATGTTGAGCGGTGAAATGATATCCCCAGCCATGTTGATCCCAAACACCACCAGGATCAGCGCCAGCACCAGATCCCAGATACGCCAAACCGTGATGCGGGCAAAAGTAACCAGGAACAGGCTGTTGGCCGGCTGAAGCAGGGTGTAATCCAGGGAGCCGTCACGCACAGATGCGTTGAATTTTTCGGTGGCTGGCCAAATAAGCGCGGACATCATGGTGTTAACCAAGCGGAAAACACCCAACAACGCCACCAACTCCCCTGGCCCCCAGCCGCCCAGGGTTTTGGTATTGGTGAAGATAATATTCAGACTGAGCAGTTCCCAACCCAACCACATCAGATTGAGCAGAATGTTGATGACCGTATCAGCCCGGTAAGCCAGTGACATTTGCAGGTTAATCTTGAGGAAGGTTTTGATCAGGCGCAGGGTGGCCATATTAAGCTCCCACCGCAGAAAATTTCTTAACACCGTTACGCCAGACCCAGCGGAAGAATATGAGCGCCACTCCCAGCCACAAAAAACCCATCAGGTAACCCTGGATTATCTCGGCGGTCGAAATCCGTCCGAGAATGATCTGGATGGGGAAGTATTTAAAAAGTTGGAAAGGCAAATATTTAGCAATGACCTGGATGGCCTGGGGCATTAACTGGAGTGGCACAAACTGCCCGGAAAACAACACTACCAGCCCGTTATAAAACTCATACAAGGCCCAAACCCGCGTAGTCCAAAAAGCAATACAGGTCAGAGCTGCTCCGATCAAAAATCCAATCGCAAAACCCAACAGCACGGCAGGCATGGCCAGCAAAATACCCTGCCAGGTGACACCCGTAAAATCCGGCTGGAATAGCAGCCAGAGCACACCCCAGACCGGCATAAGCGCCATAAAAGTGAGAGCCTTGAAAGCCAGATTGCTGACCAGCGTATTGGTCAGGAGTGGGTGGATTGGGCGGATCAATTCGCCGGAAAGGGTACCGTCCTGGATCTTGCTGGCGAACATGTGAATAACAATTTCACTGGTAAGCTGATCAACAATCAAGAGGGTCATGTAATAGGTCACAAAATCATTGGCTGTCAAACCACTGACGCTTCCCTGGCTGCGAGCGATGGTGGTCCAGACAGCCAGATATACCACCGGAGAAACCAGCCAGTAAAGCAGGTACATCAACAGGTTGGCGCGATACTGCCACTGCTCAGCCCAGTTGACCTGCCATAATCGTTGGTAAATTTTCAACATGGCATTAACCGTGGAAGGCCTGCTCGATCACAGATTCGATCGGCGGGTCGGTGATGGTGATATCGTGTACCGGCAAATCGGCCAACAGGCGGGCCGTAACCGACATAACCTGGTCGGCGCGTACCTGGATGTAGGTTTTTTCACTGTCGTCATCGCCCACGGTGAGCGTTCCGTAAACAGAAAGGTCGTGCCTGGTGGCATCCTCCAGCGTAATACCGATCAACTTAAAAGGCGCAATTTTACGCGCCAGGTCATTTAGACCGCCATCATATTTGAGACGACCCTGGTGAATGATGATGATCCTTTCGCACAAGGCGGTCACATCGGCCATGTAATGGCTGGTCAGCAAGATGGTGGCACCGCTGCGGCGATTGTATTCTTTTAAAAACTCCCGGATCCTGACCTGGGCGCTGATATCCAAACCGATGGTGGGCTCATCCAAAAAAAGAACCTTCGGACGGTGCAGCAGACCGGCTGCCAGCTCGCATTTCATACGCTCACCGAGCGAAAGATTGCGGACTGGTTTTTTAATAATGGGCGTGAGATCAAGCAATTCATCCAATTCAGCCAGCGTACGCTTGAACTCATCATCCGGGATACGATAGATGGCCTGGTTGAGCAGGAAAGAATCGGAGGCAGGAATATCCCAGGAAAGCCGGTTCCGCTGACCCATCACCAGGGTCATGGAGCGCAGGTATTCAGGCTTGAGTTCCCAGGGTGTAAAACCCAGCACGCGGGCACTGCCGGCCGTGGGATGCAGCAACCCTGAAAGCATCTTTAAAGTGGTGGTCTTTCCGGCGCCATTGGGTCCCAGAAAACCTACTACTTCACCCGCCTGGATCTGAAAACTGACTTGATCGACAGCTTTTACGTCACGATAAACGCGTTTGAAAAAACTTCGTACAGCCGCACCAAAACCCCCTTCGCGTTCAGAAACCTGGTATGTCTTGCTTAATTGATCAACAATAATGCTGTGACCTGGAGATTCCATCAATATCTGTGTTCCTTATCCAAATTTTACCAATCAAATTAACGGGTGCGTGGATCAAAAACATCTCGCAGCCCATCCCCTAAAAAAGAAAACGCCAGCACAAGGGCTGTAATGGCCAGGGCTGGTATAAAAACCTGCAGCGGGTAACGTTCAAGTTTACCCGTGGCACGGAAGATCATGAGCCCCAGGCTGGCGCCTGGTTCCTCAATACCAAGACCCAACAAGCTAAGGGTGGCCTCGTTCACGATCACGCTGGCAACATCCAGTGTTGCGGCAACCGTGATTAACCAGGCAACATTGGGCAGCAGGTGCTTGACAATCACCTGGAAATGGGAGGCTCCCAGCCCGTGAGATGCAATTATAAAATCTCTGGACTTAATTGATAAAGTTTCACTACGCACCAGGCGGGCCATGAGCGGCCATGAAACCAGGCTGAGCGCCCCAGCCACCAGCAGCAGGCGCCCCATACCACCATAATATTCGCGGGCCAGACTGCCAAAAACCGCCGAGACCAGGATCGCCAGCAACAGGCCTGGAAATGCAAAGAGCATGTCTGCTGCACGCGAGATCAACATATCGATCCAACCACCGAAATATCCGGCCAGTAAACCCAGCATCCCCCCCAGAACAATATTCAAGGCTTCAACCACAAAAGCTACCAATAGCGAGACGCGCACAGCTACCATTAAACGGGTTAACATATCGCGGCCCAGATAATCTGCGCCCAACCAGTGCACGGCTGATGGTCCGGCATTGATGGCATCATAATCCTGATAAATACCATCCCTGAGACGCTGCTGATCAACCGGTAGAAATTGCTGGTATAAAATCGGCCCAATTAACGCCAGGCTAAGTGCCAGCAAAACAAAGATGGCACTTGCCGATGCGGCTCGATTGCGCCAAAGAATCTGCCACCAGGTATTTTGGGTGTGCTTTTGGTTCGTAGAAAACCCTGTTATGTGCAAGTTCATTCAACACGTACCCTTGGATCTGCAATGGTATATGCCAGATCAGTAAGCAGGTTCATAATGACTACAGCCAGAGCCAGCAGCAAGGTGGTGGCCTGAATGACCGGATAATCCCGCTGTCCAATGGACTGAACTGCGAGATAGCCAATCCCCGGGATGGCAAAAAGGTTTTCAACCACAAAAGCCCCGGTCACAAGAAAAGCTGTCGCGGGGCCAAGCACGGTCAGTAAGGGCAGCAGGGCATTTCGCATGACATGGCGCCGGATGACAATCCGCCAGGGCAGACCCTTGGCGCGCGCGGTTCGGATGAAATCCTCGCGCATGACCTGCAACATGCTGTTGCGCATCAAACGCGCAATAAAACCGACATTTGCAGCTGCCAGCACCAAGACCGGTAGAATAACCTGCAAAGGTTTGCCCCAACCAGCCACGGGCAAAGATGGCAGTCCGGCCTTATAAAGGGCCAGATCAACCGCCCAGGCGAAGGGGATGATCACAAAAGATGGAACTGAGTAAAAAGCCAGCATAACAGACATGATAGCCGTATCACGCCAGGTATTTTGCCAGAGGGCTGCCAGCACACCGGCCAGCACACCCAGCACAATACTGAAAGTAAGCGCCAAAAAACCCAATTGCAGCGAGACCGGCACCCCGTTCGCGATCAAATCCCAAACAGGGCGTTCAGGGTATTTGAAAGACAGACCAAGATTGCCATGTAAAAGTTTGCCCACATAATTGAAATACTGCAAGAACCAGGGCTGATCCAGGCCGTACATGTGCTTCAGTAAAGCGTACCTGACCGGGTCCTGGCGACCCCCCATCATATTTAATATAGGATCTCCCGGCGCAAGATAACTCACCACAAAGGTAAGAAACGTGACCGAAAAGAGGACAAAAAAAAGCGATAATATGCGCCGGGAGATTGTTTGCCACATGAGATTTATGAAAACCGACCAGATAACAATTCATCGCCATGTCGCTGAGACCAACCTTAACAAGAGCGCAGGTCTCAGAACGACACGGCTGAGAATTACTTTTTTTTGAATTACTTTCCCACAGTAACTTTGGTCCAATCTTCCTTGGGGAAGAGCCCCTGTGGGGTGACAACCAAACCATTGACGGTGGCACGGATCAACAAATTGGCCTTTCCGTAATATAGAGGCAGCCAGCCAACTTCCGTCAAGGCTATTGTTTCAGCCTGCTGGTATAGTGTCAGACGCTTGGCCTGATCCACCTCGACATCAGCCTGGTCAACAGCTTTGTCAAACTCAGCGTTGGAGTAATGACCATTATTGTTGCCCACTCCTGTTCGCAGCTGTTGAGAGACAAAATTTTGCGGATCGGGATAGTCAGCACCCCAGACGCTGATGTAGAAATTAAAGGCTGCTGCATCAGTGGGTTTGTTGGCGGTGGCGGTTAGATCGTCATTAAACTTGGCCAACTCTTCCGTATTGATATCGACATTCACACCGAGAGTCTCCTTCCACATCTGCTGAAGAGCAGCCGCGATCCTGGCGTAGTTGGGATCCTGGTTGTTAATCGAGAGTGCAACCTTGGGGAAGCCTTTGCCATCCGCAAAACCCGCATCCGCGAGCAGCTTTTTGGCTTCATCAGTATTAAATGCCTGGATTTTTGTGGCAGATTGGTTGAAACCGGGCATGCCGGGTGGAATAATGGTATCGGCCTGCACTACGGCGGCTTCCAAAACCTTGTTGATCAGGGTGGTTTTATCAACCGCTTTGGCAAAAGCCTGCCGGACACGCACATCGTTGAAGGGCGGTTTGGCATTATTAAAGCCAATGTAGGCTACGAAGAACTGATTAACTTGTTTAAACTCAGGATTGGAAGAGACTGCCGAAATCTGATCGGTCGGGAAATTATAGGTACCCATGATATCCAGTTCGCCGGTCTGGT
>CAZLJB010000233.1:0-3619 GCA_964559195.1 uncultured Anaerolinea sp.
CTCTTCACGGCTCTGAACACTCTTTCCCTACACGACGCTCTTCCGATCTCATGCTTGTGCCTGGTGATCTTAGAGAACAAACCATTGGGGGTTGGCGCTTAAAGTTTGAGAAGCATACCTTTCTAGAAGAAGCACGCCACGCATTGAGCAAGTTGGAGCAATCGCCAGATCAGGCTGTGAATACAAGTGTGGCTCTGCTGCGTTTTGCCACTGCAATGCACCTGGTTTATAACATACTGCCAGCTGGTCGATCAGTTACATACTGCTCGGGAACAGATGAACAAATTCCCACCATTCCCGTACAAACCAGTGACGAACAGGCCTCTGCACTCACATCAACAAGCGATGCAATTGCAGAACAGGGCAGCCCGGAAATTGGCCGGGGTGATCTGCTTGTGCCTTTTGTACCCGCCGCACGACGTTTTTATTTACCCCAGTGGGTAGCTTTTGATGAGAAAGGGAATCTGCTGGTAAATTCAGTTTCTGAAGCAGAGTCATATTTGCTATCGATGCAACGGTATGTGGCCATTCTACATATTTCTTCATCCCTGGTGCCATATATGGTGGCTGATGAAAAGTATCAGCGCAAACGATACGGCATCCTGGGTCAGATAATTAATCAAGGCCGGGCCCTGGCACAGTACAAAACCCACCAGATTATCCAGACCATTCAGGATCGCGTGGCTAAAGGCACCCTAAACCGCGGATTGATGATTACTCTTCCATATTATAACGATCAAGATTTATGCATGGCTGAAACCAACCTGGAGGTTGTCCCGGCTGGACGCATTTCGTTTAAACCCGTTTTCGTAGTGCGCGCTGTCAGCCTGGAATATGCCAAGGTTGCCCAGGATACACGCTTTAATTCATCCACCCGAAAATATTTGCTCAAAGAATTGGAAATGTTTGAGCAGGTCTTTCTCAATTCATCACAAACTCAAATAGTAAGGTAAAAACATGATATTCGCCATTGGATTATTAATTGTTATTGTCTATGTTGCTTTCCGTATTTCGCCAGTCGAAAAAGAAGAACACGCCAGTGTGCATGGTGCCGGACAAATCGGTTTACTGGCGGCCCTGGCCCTGTTTGGTGTCGATTATTTCACATCCTATTTTTATGCCACCGGCGAATTGATGAGCGCGCTTCACCCCTATGGTCTCCAACAATATGGCTGGATCGCGGTTCTGGTGATTGCATTTGCGAATGCGGTCTTCGGGGTGCTTTATATGTATTCCCTGGGGGTTTTCAACGAAGGGGGTGGTTCTTACACTGCCTCAATGCGGTATCTTTCGCCCGGGCTGAGCCTGATTGTGGCCGTTGTGCTGTTGCAGGACTATATTTTCACCATTGTGGTATCCAGCCTTTCGGGTGTGGACCAGCTGCTCTCCATTTTCAGCCTTTACAGCATTGATTGGTTGATCCGGGTTGGATTAGGGATATTCCTGATGGGTGTGACCTGGTATCTGACTATTCGTGGGCGAGGGGAATCCGCTCGGGTCGTCTTTACCATGCTGGGCATCTTCGTTTTTATGACCATCATAATGGCGACCGGATTGATCCTGGCCAAATCGCGTGGGGTTCCTGCTGTTATTTATCCAGAAAATGTTCAGCCCGCTTCCTTCTGGCAGGCAGCCTTTCACATGCTAACCGCTTCCATGAAGGGTCTCGTGGCGCTATCAGGCCTCGAAGCCATGTCTAACGGCATTCAGTTTGTAATTGATGACGATGCCGAATTTGTCAAGTGGGGCAAGAAACAACTACCAAAACTTCAGGGCATGTGGGAATTCTACAGCGGTAAGGCCGGAATTGGTCGCCTGGTACAAACCTCCTTCCTGTTTTATGGCGGTTTAACCACTTCTTTCCTGGCCTATTTTGCCTTCCACTTCAACGTCTTTGATGGCACCCTGGGCCGCTCTCTGGTTGCAAATCTGGCTTATATCGGTTTTGCTCAGATCCCAGGTGGCAATATTTTGTATTGGGCTTATCAAATCCTGGCGGTGGGTCTGCTGGCTGCCGCATCCATGACTGCTTTTCAGGATCTGCAGGCGACGGAATGGCGCGATGTGGCCATGGGCGAAATCCCGGAGGTGATTGTTTATCGCGATCCGCGTGGAACCTTTACACGTTCGGTCACGATCGCCTTTGTGGTAACCATTATTATTACTTTCCTAATCAAGGGTAACACATCAGCTGGTGTGCCTTACTATGGGATTGGCGTATTCATGCCAATTATGATGATGGGCTTTGCCATTCGCAAACATATTCTGGCCACCTTTAGCGGTAAAGCCCGCCTGTGGGGCAGCCGCATGGCCGGATTTGCCGCCATCCTTTCCGGCTTTGTTTTTGTCGGGCAGATCGTTGGAAAGTGGCAGGAGGGCGGTTGGGTGGTATTGATATCATTCAGCGTCCTGATCATAATTGCCAATCTGGTATTGATTTCACCCACGGGTGCGCGTGACCCGGTCACCATTCATCGTATTGTGCGCGATAAAGCACGCGTACAGGGCGCCATGGCTTCAATCGTAGAATGGCAATCCATGCGGATGCAGGAATATCGTTACTCGGTATTGATAATCATCGCTCGCTTTTTTGAGCTGTTTGGCATACGCCAGCCCGTGCGCGAAGCTCCAATTTCGGCTGGTGATTACAACCATGCGCTGCATGTTGATCACCCCGAGGCGCCCTCCTTATTGGCGCAGTACCTGGTCAAACCCGAACCCAAGCTTGGTGGCGCGCCAAAAGAAACCGAAGAACTCAATAAAGAATAACTACCAAAAATACAAACCCATTCGATGCGAGTGGGTTTGTATTCTAAAAGGAATCTTGTTCACAATGAGCTATTCGCTTTTTCCAACGAATGGGATACGATGACTGGAAATTTATCACGCATCCTGGTTGTGGATGACGAACGACCTATCCGGCGTTTTCTGACTGCATCTTTGAAAGAAAAGTACACTATTATCGAAGCCACCAATGGCGAGGAAGCCATCCAGGCTGTTATAACAGAGCACCCCGATCTGGTCATTCTTGATCTGGGTCTGCCTGACCTGGACGGTGTGGAAGTAACCAGACGTTTGCGTGAATGGACAAAAATACCGATTATCATCGTTTCGGTAAGAGAACAGGAAAAAGAAAAAATAGCAGCACTGGATGTTGGCGCAGATGACTATCTTACCAAACCATTTGGTATAGGCGAGCTCTTAGCCCGCATTCGTGTGGCGCTCAGACGCTCAACCAAAATCGAGAATGATGTTGTATTTACCAGCGATAAATTGTACGTTGATTTTGCACAACGTACTGTGACTGTTCAAGGGCAACCTGTGTTGCTTACACCAACTGAATATGATCTTCTAAAAATATTTGTCAAGTATGTTGGAAAAGTGCTGACCCATCGCCAATTACTGCAAAGTGTTTGGGGCTTTGCTTATGAAGATGATACCCATGTTTTGCAAGTGAATATCAGTAATCTGCGCCGGAAGATAGAGCCTGATCCAACCCGACCGGTTTACATTATTACAGAGCCGGGAGTGGGGTACAAGCTAAGAATGGAGTGATTCTCACTTTCTTGACATTTCCTTATATTAATCCAAAATAATGAAAGCTGCCTGGTTCTCTTGC
>CAZLJB010000233.1:3719-5695 GCA_964559195.1 uncultured Anaerolinea sp.
GAAAATTATCCGTTACACCATTTATGGTTTGCCTTTGGTTGGCGCTGCGGTTTCCAACCTTCTACTCAATTCGGCCAGGACACAACAATTTTCAATCTTGATCGTTCTGATCTGGTTTCAGGTTTTTATTCTATTTGAAGTTTTCTTTTTGGGAAATTGATTATTGAAAGTGGCACTGTGTTCATCCAATTTCTTGTAATGCCAGTCTTTGAGCATGAATATTTTCATCAGATGTTTGGTCTGGGATTTCACAGCCAGCCGCCGATATCCAACGCGGACCACCAGCGACTCGATTGGCTATAACTCCTTGGCGGACTTGTTCCGGTGTTCCCTGTAGAAAAACGGCCACCGGATCCAGGTTCCCGCAGACGGACAGGCCGTCCAGTGTAATGGCAGCCTGGCGCAAGTCAACCATCCAATCCAAATCCACAATTTGGGCCCCGCTTTGGGCCATATCTTTCAGCAGGTGGGTTGTATTGCCACAGATATGCAGACGTGGAATGCCTCCTTTTGCCCGGACAGCTTCGAAAATGCGTTTTTCGTAAGGCAGTGCAAATTCCCGATACATACGCGCTGAAATTTGGGAAGCAACCGCATCCCCGAGCCCAATGATATGCGCCCCGGCTTCGATTTGGGCACTGGCAAAAGCAATTGCGACTTCGGTGCATTTTTCCAGCAGCCCTTTCAGCCAGACAGGATTTTTAACAAGATCCATCATTACGTTTTGCATACCGCGCAAATCAGCCGCTTCTGCCAAAGCACCTTCAACCCAACCCATAACCGGCACATCAGCACCCACTTGTTCGTTTAAATAGCGAACAGCATTCAAGCGGTCAGTCATCCGTAACCCAAAGCTTTGAATCGGAAAATGGATTTTGTTTTCATCCCCTGGCTCAAGAATTAGTATTTTTTTGCTGAGCGGCAAGTTATCCGCAGGATATTCAATATCCAACCCGGTATCGGCTGCTTCGCGGTATGGGTCAGATATTGTTTGAACGATGTCCAACTCAAAAGTGTGCAAGATGGCCAGGTTGGCTTCGCACAGAACATGGTAATCCAGATAGTATTTTGAGAGCGGCGCGCCGATGTGGTGCGCTCCACGCATCATAAAAATATCAAAATTAAGTGGGTGGTCAACGGGTTTGCCGTCCATAGTATGTTGCAAACGCAGGCGTGAGTTCATGAACAATCCTTACTCTTCTAGCAGTTTGATTGCCATGCGGCGCCTGTGTCCCTGATTAAACGCCAGGGTAAGCCAGACACGGGTCAGGTTATCCACCAATTCAGCAGCACTTAAATCGCCCAGATGGATCGGGTGCAAACCGATGTCTGAGATGAGTTGCTCGGCAACCTCACGTGCGCTGGTATCACAGCAGTAGAAAAGGTCAATGGTGTGGCCGCCAATGCTCGGGTTTTCAAAATTTTCCCATCCCAGGCTGCTGAAAGCTCGAATAAGATGAATATCGTCGGTATGATTTTTCAAAGCATCCAGGCTGTTGAGCACTGGGCTGTTGATTTTATTGGTTGCGTCAATGATTATTTTCCCGTTCAGCCCAGAACCGTGAGCATATGCGAAATCTGCCATCGCTATTCCTGGCAAAGCCAGCAGGATTACTTCACCCGCCGTCAGGGCCTCGCTGATACCGCAAACATGGTTGTTTTGACTCAACTCGTTATACTTATAATCCTCACGGCTGCGAACTCCAAAACAGACCCGATGCCCGGCCTGGGCCCATTTTTTCCCAAGCGTAATACCTACATTGCCAACGCCGATCACTGAAATTTTCATAATATTTTCCTTTCTTTTCTAGTAGCACAAAATATCGCCAGGTATGATGCGCTGATGGTGATAAACAGCATACCCATGATCCGCACAGCTTTTATGTAAGCGCTGATCGTGGGTAGCCCGGGTGGATATTTCATGATGATGCCAATGAATTCAGACCTCTAATAATATATTACACCATTGTTGGAAG
>CAZLJB010000234.1:0-5691 GCA_964559195.1 uncultured Anaerolinea sp.
ATTGTTCACATTAGTAATACGGCCTTGCATACCGGCAAGGATGCTTAGTCGGCAGGAATGACTCTCCCAACAGGCAGTTTGACGGGTGGATTCCAGCGGGTGAGTTGCGGGTCGATACTCAAGCGGGAGATTGCCCAGATTTTTCTGATAATAATGCTCATCTTTGCCCAGGCGGCAAAATCAGAATAATTCAGTACCAGACCAAAGCACGGTGAAGCTGCTACTCCTTACAGAAATATTAACATTCGATAACAATTTCGGTTTGCTCGTAACTTTTTTGAATTGAAAGCGACAAATAAATATCTACCCGGATAATCGAAACCAAAGATATGGAGTAATCATGAACCCCAAAAATGCACTTTTCCTCTCCGCCTCACTGACAGCTTTTGTATTAGCTGTGCTATTCGGAGTGGTCACCAAAATATCCAATACTACGGCCCAGGCCGCTGCCCCCGAAGCTGGCGTAGCACAGGCTAGCGCGCTTCCCACCCATACGCCCATTCCGACCCTTGAACAACCCACCGATCTGCCAGCGCCCACCGCGCAGCTGCCCCCCACCCCCGAAGAAGCAGTGCAGCTGGCCGCCACTGCCATCAACCGGCATGATGTCTACAGCGTGGAGTCATTAAAATATCAGGGTCTCGATGCCTTCAAAGTCGTCTTCAGTTCCGGTGCCATTGTTTACATCGGGATGGACAGGCAGGTAATCACCAAAACCAAGCTCCAGGCGGTGGTTGCGGTGGTCGATCCAACCCAACCTGCCAAGAAAAAGAACAAAAACAATAACAATAACAATAACAATAACAACAATACTACCCAATCTGCAAGCCAGCCAGGCGGTGGAGAAAACCAAACTGCCCCGCAGCAGGAACACGATGATTAACAACTGGTCAGACTTGATAGCAAAGGAACCTAACCATGGCAAATAAACCACAAGGTAAAAGCTGGAGTGAAATCCAGATGGCCATTACGGCGCTAGCGATTACAGCAACCCTGGCTTTCTGGAGTATGTTCTCCACGCCCACTCAAACCCAGGCGGTCGCAAAAGCGGTTGAGACAGCCACGCCACCTGCGCCGCCTCCAACTGAAACCGAACAACCCACCCAGACAGCCATTCCAACTGCGGTGATGGGCTTGCGGCCCATAAAAATCATTTATGGTGGCCAGGCCCCCCAACAACAGGTCATCCAGGTGGCAGCTTCAGCGCCCGTCAAAAAACATAGAAGTGGTGGTGGTGGTGGTGGTGACAGTTCTGCTTCTGCAGGTAGTTCTGCAGGTAGTTCCAGCCCGGCGCCCGCCAGTCCTGCCAGTACTGGCTCATCCAAACCATGATTTATCGAATCGACTTCAAAGCGATGGGCTGCCACATGCTGGCCATGCTGGACAGTTCATCGCACGAAGCGCCGGAAATTCTGGCCCAGGTTCCCACCTGGTTTGAAGAATGGGAACAAATTCTCAGCCGGTTTCGACCAGACAGTGAGTTGAACCAGCTGAACAAGTCAGCCGGCTGGCCAGTACACGTCAGCCAGACACTCTGGGAGGTGTTCCAGAGCGCGCAAGTAGCTGAAAAAGACAGCCAGGGCCTGGTGAGAGCCAGCGTGTTGGAAGCCCTGGTCATGGCCGGATATGATCGCAGCTTTGATCAGATTCAGCCAGAAAAGACAGCCTCCCAACTCAGCCACTGGAACCTGGTGCCATCCCTGGCCGAAGTGAGCTGCGATGAGACAGAAAATATGATCTGCTTGCCGGCCGATATTCACCTGGATTTTGGTGGAGTGGCAAAAGGCTGGGCAGCCGACCAGGCTGCCGGACGGTTATCTGTTCATGGGCCAGCCCTGGTCAGCGCGGGCGGTGATATCGCCATCAGCGCCGAACTGCCAAACGCTGAACTGTGGCCCGTCAGCATCGATGACCCTTTGAAGCCCGGAGAAATCATCGCCACGTTAATGTTGGGTGCAGGTGGCGTGGCCACTTCTGGCACAGATTACCGGCGCTGGAAACAAGGTGGGCGCTGGAATCACCACATTATTGATCCACGCAGCGGCCAGCCCGCTCAAACGGATTTGATTTCAGCCAGCGTGCTGGCCCCCAGCGCTACACAGGCCGAGATGGCTGCCAAGACAGTCCTGATCCTGGGAAGCCAGGCCGGCATGGCCTGGGCCGAAGCCCGACCCGAACTTGCGGCGCTGTTGGTACTCGAAACTGGTGAAATTACCTGCAGCAAAGATCTGGAAAATAAATTTTGGAGACCCCGATGAACAATAATACGCCGGAACAGACTGAATTTGAATCAACCATCGGTGCGCAAACTTTTGTGCTGGTGCTACTTGGCATTTCGGTTGGCACCCTGGCGGCCGTGGTAATCCTGCCAAGCTGGATGCCCAATCTAACCGCATCATTGATTGGTAGAGACCCCAAAGCCTTCTGGTTTCTCTCACGCGGCAGTGCATTTGTGGCCATGAGCCTGTTGTGGTGTTCCATGGCGCTGGGGTTATCCATCACCAATAAAATGGCGCGCATCTGGCCAGGCGCCCCGGCCGCCTTTGCCATCCACGAATATGTCAGCCTGCTCGGATTAGTATTTTCCATCTTCCACGCCCTGGTGTTGATGGGTGACCACTATATCAAATTTACGCTGGCCCAAATCCTGGTACCCTTTTCTAGCGTGGGCTACAAACCACTATTGGTCGGGTTTGGACAGGTCGGTTTTTACATCTGGCTGTTGGTAGCACTCAGTTTTTATGTTCGCGCAAAGATAGGCCCAAAAACCTGGCGCGCCATTCATTACATCAGTTTTATTAGCTACTGCGTCGCACTCTACCATGGCTTCAGCAGTGGCAGTGATACCAGGCTGGTTTGGGCCCAGGCCTATTACTGGGTCTCCGGTGCAAGCCTGTTGTTTTTGTTGATCTACCGAATTATAGTTACAACTGCCGCCAAACTCAGTAAAGCAGCACCGCGCCCCCAGCCCGCGCAAACTCCGGCGACCCGCGAAAACACACCTGCTTAACAGGCAGAAACCCTTTCTGCCCAAAAAACTCTGCAATGTCATGTTTTGACTCACCTGTAAAGATCAGCTCTGCGATTTCAACGTTCCCGACGGATAAGGCTTTTTGCAGTGTACGTATGTTTTTCTCGAGAGATAATGCCCGCCTGCCAAGAAATCTGATAATCAGGTTCAAGAGATGGCCTGGCGGGAGATGGATGAGTTCATAAGCAGGGTAGAAATCTACCCTGCTTTTCCTTGGGGTCAGCTTGCCTAATATTTGTTTAAATAGGAGATTGTCAAAGGACTTTCACGGGCTGGTTTTAGACTGGGGATCAAACCTTATTGAGAAGAAAATGAGGTTCATCTTTGAGTATTTCCAAAATTTAACAAATCCTTAACAGGCGCTTTTTAGTTTATGGTATAGTACTTAATTGAGGACTCACTATGCCAGAAACCATTCTCGTCGTTGAAGACGAACCATCCCTGCAGGAAACCCTGGTTTATAACCTGCAAAAACAGGGTTATCAAGTTGAAAGCGCCGCAGACGGCCGAATTGCCCTGGAGGCCGCCCGGCGCCTTAACCCTGACCTGATCTTGCTGGACATTATGCTGCCCGGTCTCAATGGTGTGGAGGTATGCAAAACCCTCCGCCGCGAAAATTTCGCAGCCCCAATCATCATGCTGACGGCCCGTGATGACGAGATCGACCGTGTGGTGGGGCTTGAAATCGGTGCAGATGATTATGTGACAAAACCTTTTTCCATGCGCGAACTGATGGCGCGTGTCAAAGCCCAACTGCGCCGGACAGACAGCATCCGTGAAGAACTTGAAAAAATTAAAACCAGCAGCCCGAATCAGGATACCTTAAATTTCGATAACCTGGTGATCAACCGCACCCGGCGTGAAGTTTCTATTAACGGTCAGCCCATGGCATTTAAACCGCAGGAATATGATCTGATGCTCTTCTTTGGCGAACACCGCGGCCAGATGCTCTCGCGTGAATTTATCCTGGAACGCGTTTGGGGCTGGGATTATATCGGCGACAGCCGCACAGTGGACGTGCATGTGCGTTGGTTGCGCCAGAAAATTGAGCTCGATCCGGCCAACCCGGCCCGCATCGTAACAGTCCGGGGTGGCGGCTATCGCTTTGAGGGATGAACGATCTGATGTGGGGCGCACTGGCAGGTTTATCGATCGCCCTGGTGTGGCTTGCCTGGCGCTCTTACCGCCTGCGTCGAAAACTGGCTGAATACACCCGCGCCATTGAAAAAGCCGCCCGAGGCGACCTGGCACTCACAAACCTGCCAACCGATGTGATCGAGATAGAACAACTCTCGGATGCAGTTCACAGTTTTGGTCTCAGCCTGGAAAACCGGCTGGAAAAACTGGAGGCTGAAAGAGCCCGGCTGGAAGCCACCCTGGAACAGATCACCGATGGTGTCTTGATTGTGAACGCCCAGGGACGCATCCAGATGGCCAACCCGGCCGCAGAAAAGATGTTTGGAGCTGGTCAAACGCTTACCGGTCAAACCGTCAGTATTGCACTGCGCCATTACCAGTTGATCGAAGCCTGGCGCAAATGCCAGCAATCCCGTGAAGTCCAAAGTGACTCGGTTGAGCTGGCCGTGATGCACAAATTTCTTCAGATTATCGCCATCCCGGACCAACACGCCAATGGCGCAATCCTGCTTGTTCAAGACCTGACCCTTATTCGCCGCCTGGAAACCGTCAGGCGTGATTTCATTTCGAATGTCTCGCATGAACTGCGCACACCGCTGGCCTCACTGCGGGCACTGACCGAAACCCTGCAGGAAGGCGCGCTGGATGACCCGCCCGCAGCACACCGTTTTCTAGGCCGCATCCAAACCGAGGTGGATGCACTGACACAAATGGCCACCGAACTGTTGGAACTCTCCCGAATTGAAAGCGGCCAGGTGCCCCTGGCACGAAGACCGATCCGACCCATCGATCTGCTTAATTCCGCCGCCGATCGTATGAAAATGCAGGCTGAGCGCGCCGGATTGAATTTACAAGTTAATTGTAAAAAAGAGCTGGCACAGATCAACGCCGACCTGCCTCGTCTGGAGCAAGTCCTGGTTAACCTGATCCACAACGCGGTCAAATTCACTTTGCCAGGCGGTGATATCTGGCTAACGGCAGAAACTCAGGATCAATTTATCTGCTTTTCAGTCCGGGATACCGGCGCAGGCATACCATCCGACGATCTTTCCCGCATCTTTGAGCGGTTTTACCGGGTGGATCGTTCGCGAACCGGCGGGGGAACCGGGTTGGGACTATCGATCGCAAAACATATTGTCGAAATCCACGAAGGCAAAATTTGGGCTGAGAGCCGCGAAGGTGAAGGCAGCACCTTCTTCTTCACCATTCCAGCCAACCTGGCCTGACAGTCCTCAAACTGCCAGGCCTTTTTATTGCAGCAAATATGGATATATTCCGCCTAAATTATGGTACTTTGGTCACACACGATTCCGGGTAGTTCGTGGTAAATTAAAAGACAAGGTTCACCAACCTGAGGAGCAGAGTCATCCATGGAATCAAAACCAACCTTATGGGTCGAAGTCGACGAACAGGGTCGACTGGTAGTGCCAGCCGAAGTTGCGGGCCAGTTTGGGTTAAAACCCGGCGCAAAAATGCGGGAGATCGGAAGAGCGTCGTGTAGGGAAAGAGTGTTCAGAGCCGTG
>CAZLJB010000235.1:0-5672 GCA_964559195.1 uncultured Anaerolinea sp.
ATTGTGTCGGGATCTTAACCGCTGTTGGGCCTAGTTGCAATGGTGAATAATGGTATCCCCGTCGGCGATCAGATCTGCACCAAGCGTCGCCATGCGCTTATTGATGACAACATCTTCATCCGCAAGATTTTGCGCCTGAACCAGGATGAAATCTCTTAGCGTTTCGAAGGCAGACTGGGACGTAAATAATTTACCGAGTAATAAATCAACTGCCCAGGCTAAATTTACCGCGGTGGGTCGGGCTGACTTCAGGTGCGTTCCGGCAGTTCGCATATCATCAAGGAAGTCGGCGCGGTTGCTTGCTGCAGATTCTCGCGCTGCCAGGGCGAGCCCAAAGGCTGCTGCTGCTCCGATTGCTGGAGCTCCCCGGATGACCATATCGGTAATCGCTCGTGCGACATCAAGATATTTACTGTAGGACACCACTGAAAACGTCTCAGGCAATAGACGTTGATCAATCATCTTAACTTCAGCTTTTTCGTAATCCCAAAATATTGTTCTCATACACTCTCACATGAAATGGCGCTCTCAGATGAGAGCGCCTATATTAGCGGGCAGAGTTTATCATGTGTAGATGTGATTGTAAAGCATTGTTCGGGTGTTGCTCGGGTGATTAAATGATAACTACACAGCGGGGATGTTCCCGGGGTTGGAAAACCCGATATGCAGGGGAAATCCTCGATTTTTAATCACTTGCGCAGCAAACTGTTTGCCATAAAACCAACCTGCCTTGACATTCAATTGTTTCAGCATTATAAGAACCCCCATGAAACGTATATATTTAATTCCTTTTTTGATTATTTTTCTAACAGCCTGTACATTACCCTTTGCAATATTGACAACGTCCACGCCAACCATTGAATTATCCCCCACTCTTTCAATAAATCCTACTATTACGTTGGAGCCAACTGCTACTATTACGCCAACCCCAATCGCATCTGTGCGGATTAATATTGGTGAAAAAGCCATTTTTAATGGGAATTTCCCCCAGGCCCGGCAAGATCTACAATCAGCACTTGCGTCATCGAATGATGATTCTGTGCATGCTGCAGCTCTGTGGGGGCTGGGAAAAACCGATTTTCTCGCAGGAAACTATCCATCAGCGCTGGAAAATTTTCGTAATCTGACCCAACAATTCCCAGCAACCGAAGAAAGCACGCATGCATGGTTGCTACTTGGTGAGACGTATTTTTCGCTTGAGCGATATCAAGAAGCCGCAGATGCTTATAAAAATTATCTGCTTGCACGCCCAGGTTTGCTGGATGGCTTCGTTCAAGAAAGACGAGGGGACGCATTTTCGGCATTGGGTAATCAGGAAGAAGCTAAAAATGCGTACAGTGCTGCACTAGGATCTCCAGGAATTCAGAACCAAACAGAATTGCAAATAAAAAAAGGTGGGACGTTTCTAAATTCTGGTGATCCAGAAGCAGCTTTGAAAATCTATGATGAGATTTTCGCATCTACAACCAATGATTATATAAAAGCCGAATTGGATCTCTTTTCTGGGAGAGCAATGCTTGCCTTAGGCCGGACTGATGAAGGATACGGTCGCTGGAGACATGCAGTTGACAATTACCCGTTAGCCTATGATTCATATTCGGCATTATTAGGTCTGGTGGATGCAAACCAACCAGTTGATGAGTTTAACCGGGGGCTGGTCGATTATTATGCACAGAAATACGATGTCGCTTTGCGGGCTTTTCAGCGTTACGCGTCAGAAAATCCAAACCACGATGGAACCGTTCTACACTACATGGCTCTAACTTTACGAGAAACCGGTGACTATAACTCGGCGATACAGATGTGGGATACCGTTATCAGTAAATATCCGGGGAATCGATATTGGGATACCGCCTGGGACGAAAGAGCCTTTACCCAATGGGCTTATTTGGATGACTATTTCGCGGCGGCAAATGGACTGGTCCAATTTACAACCCAAACAACCGGCTCACCATTATCAGTAACCTATTTATTAGAAGCAGCGCGTATTTTGGAACGGTCTGGGGACTTAGGTAAAGCCGCCGATATGTGGGAATCTTTGCCGGATCGCTTCGGAACAGAAGCATCCATGCAAGACGCCTGGTTTCAGGCGGGAATTGTGCGCTATCGAATGGGAAATTTCTCAAAAGCAAACAGTGACTATCAGAAAGCCCTTCTGTTGGCAAAAGAGCCTTCTGACCGGGCAAGGGATTTACTTTGGATTGGGAAAACGTACGAAATGAGTAACGATAAGAGTAATGCCAGTTCGGCTTTTGAACAATCTCAAATCTCCGATCCAAATGGATATTACAGTTTGCGCGCCCGGGATTTACTAAATGGACGTCTTCCGTTTGCTGCACCCCCAAAAATGAATCTGAATTTTGATATTTTGAGTGAACGCAACGAAGCCGCAGCCTGGCTTCGTGTAAAATTTAATTTGGCTTCAGATACTGACCTGTCTAATATAGGAGCAATTCAAACTGACCCAAAATTACAAAGAGGATTTGAATTTTGGCAAGTCGGAATGTATGATGAAGCAAGATTGGAATTCGAATCTCTTCGCGAAAGTATAAAAACAAATGCAGCAGATTTATTTCGTTTTGGAAATTATCTACTTGACATTGGAGCATATCGATCAGCTATAAATACCCTGCGAGATGTTCTAACTTTAGCGGGCTATGATGATCACTCTGCCAGCCTGACTGCTCCCATCTATTTTAACCATGTTCGATATGGTTTATATTACTCGGAAATCGTCTGGCCAGTCGCTGCTGAAACGGGGTTTGATCCGCTATTTGTAACAAGCGTTATCCGGCAGGAAAGTTTATTTGAAGGGTTTGTGCATTCAAACGCTGGAGCGCGAGGTCTGATGCAAATCATTCCCAGCACGGGCGCAAGCATTGCGGAAAAATTGGGATGGCCTTCGGGCTATACGTCCAATGATTTGTACAGCCCATATATTAGCATTCGCCTGGGGACTGATTATTTAAATTCAAATCGTCGCGCGCTCAACGGAGATATCTATGCCACCCTGGCTGCATATAACGGAGGACCAGGCAACGCAAGTATCTGGCAAAATCTGGCGAACGGGGATATGGATTTGGAACTGGAGATTATTCGATATGGGGAAACACGCGACTATATTCGCAACATATATGCGATTTATAATGTGTATAGAAGCATTTACAGTCCAGTGCAATAATCACTGGAAAGAACGCTTAGAAATAACCGACAAAATTACATTATCCCAAATATGCTAGAATTCTCTGATGGACTTCCTCGGTATCGATATCCAGAACGGATAACAGTTTATCATTCCCGAGTAAGCCGCCAATAATATCGATTTGTGAAGCTGAAACTCCCAAAACCTCAGCCAAAAATTTTATTAAAGCTTTATTCCCCTCACTCTCGGTGAGGGGTGCGGTTAACCGAACCTTGATCGTGCCGTCCGGTAAAATTTCAGTTATTTCATTACGGCTTGCGCGAGGAGTCAATCTGACCGCCAAAGCTGCTCCGCGGCGTCCATCGTGTAAATGAAATTTTCGAGGGGTCATCAGTCACCTCAAAGTCCTAAAATAAATTTTACAAGGAACCCTGAAAGAAATTGTACCAGAATAATAAGAATGACGGGACTAAAGTCCATCATTCCGATCGTTGGCACAATGCGGCGAATTGGAGAAAGCAATGGTTCCACCAACTGATCAATAAATGACCGGATTGGGTGGTATGGATTCAAA
This sequence comes from uncultured Anaerolinea sp., assembly GCA_964559195.1. GTDB lineage: Bacteria > Chloroflexota > Anaerolineae > Anaerolineales > Villigracilaceae > UBA5195. The sequence goes on from CAZLJB010000235.1 coordinate 3,717, forward strand.
AAATACGAAAGAATCACATGTGCTAACACAAGAAAAGTAAAGACTTGTGAAAAAATGCTAACTGCCTGAGCAAGTATAAATAACATCAAAACCTCCGAAACAATTATGGCGCGAATTCTAAATAATGCAGCCTGGGAAATTGCGAAACCCAGAAAAAATGATTTTGCTGTAAAAGGGACATTTCTTCCGCGAAGTCGCGAAAATCTTTAGGATAACTTATATTTTAATATAACTCCGCATGCGGGCTAAAACACTATCTCAAAATAACATTATCGGGATGTTTGGGTCTTGAACCCAGGATAGCTGAACCAACCCGGACAAGTGTTGCTCCCTCTTCGACGGCAATACTATAATCATTACTTGTCCCCATCGACAGCTCCTTCCAATTTATTTTGGGTGTATTTTTATTTAGATAATCGCTTAACTCGCGTAACTTCCTGAATGCTGAGCGATTTTTTTCCGGTTCATCATACAATGGAGGCATAGTCATTAATCCGCGAATTTCGAGATGAGGCAATTCGGAAATTCTCATAGCTTCCTCAGCCAACTTAGGCCAGGTTGAATCGTCGAAAGTAAGAAAGCCAAATTTTGTTTCCTCACCAGTGACATTACACTCAAGCAAGACTTTTAATTTTCGATTGTGTTCCGCTGCGAAATTATCAAAACGCAATGCTAATTTGTAACTATCAAGTGAATGAACAAGATCGAAATTACTTACTACCAGGCTGGCCTTCCTGCTTTGTACATGGCCAATCATATGCCAGATTAAATTATCAACTCCACTAAAATTTTTAATTTTCTCAATAGCTTCCTCAGCATAATTTTCGCCGAATTCCCGAATTCCAGCATCAATTGCAGCCGAAATAGTTTCCATTGAATGAGTTTTTGTAACAACCACCAACCTGGCGGGTCTGATTCTATCGGGATTAGACTTGCTGCAATTGGCAATCTTCTCCAAAACTTGTTCATAACGTTCGCGTATGATTTCTGTAAGTTTTTCTTCCAAGTTTACTCCAGAAGATTAGTATATATTTAGTGGCTACACGAAATAAATAATTCAAAATCGAACGGAATAATTTATCAAACAAATTGATCATTCACGCGAAATGGCCATCAGTGCACCAAACCGGCCAGTTGATCCTTTTTGGGCACGATGGGAATACCAATCTTCCGGATGACAAGCGGTGCAAATACTGGCTTCATCAATATTCGAAACACCGGCCCTTTCCATGGTTATTCTATTCGCTTTCCACAAATCCAAGTGAACACTTCCGTTTTGTTCATGCAAAATTTGGGATGCATCATCGCCAAAAGAATACCTTACCTGTTCCACAACATTTGATCCAATCTCATAATGATCCGGGCCGATCGATGGGCCAACCGCTGCGATAATATCCGAAGGCCTCGATCCGTAAACTGCGGTCATAGACCGGATGGCATTTCCCGAGATTTGCTTAATGGTTCCTTGCCAACCCGCATGCACAAGACCAATCACCTTATTGCGCGTATCGTAAAGCATTATCGGGGTGCAGTCTGCAAATCTCATAAACAGAGTGACAGAAGGATTGTCCGTAAGTATACCGTCCGCTTTCAACTCATGCCGAGATCCGTCGGATGCATGAGGCGCATTTGCAACCACAATATCGGAACTGTGAATTTGCCAGACATCAAACATTGAAGCTCGCTCACGACCAAGGGCATCAAAAGATAGGAAACGGTTTTCACGGACACGATCAGCGTTATCGCCGACAGTTCCGCCAACATTCAAGGAGTTCCAAGGTTCAGGGCTCAAACCACCCTGGCGAGTAAAAACTGCATGAATAACACTTTTTGGAAAAATATCAAAGGTCAGATAACGAAGAGAATTAGAAAAATTAAATTTCATTATCAAAATGGTTTTAAAACAGAAAGCTTTTTATCGATCAAATAAAGTGTTTCTCGCATCGACTCTTCCAC
>CAZLJB010000236.1:0-5664 GCA_964559195.1 uncultured Anaerolinea sp.
TTCAGAAAGCTGCCAGTGGCGGGCAGGTCGCTGACTGGCGGAATGTCTGTGCCAGCCGGTCTGGTGACCACGGCGCGCAGTGGGGTTTCGAAGGCGTAAGCCTGGATGGCAGGGCTGGTGGACAGTTTTCCGCCATGCGGGATGAGGGCGTAATCGAACTCCCAGCTGCTCAGAAGTTGGGCGCCCGGGGTTTCCAGACCGGGACCGGCGTGACCGCGGCGGGTTGGCAAATCGTCCCGCGAAAGCCAGCCAACACAGCGCAGCAGGGTCAAGGCGATTTCGGTGCCAGACGGGGTCTTAAAGACCTCCACTTCCGGCAGGCCGCGATTGGCAAGGCACAACCCGCGGCTGGGCTCGCAGACATCGGTGAAGGCGAGCTGTGGCAGTTCAGGGCGAGGATCTTCAACCCAGGTTTGCGGGTCGTAGGCTGGGATGCCAATTTTGCGATTGATGATTTCGAAGTGCCCATCATAGTCTGCGCTTTCAACCTGGAAGGGGGTTGGAAAATGCACGCGCAGGCGGTGGTCACGGGCCAGATTTTCGAGGCGGGTGTGAATATCGATGCGAGGTACCCCGCTGTTGAGCGTGATGTGCGAGGTGATGGGGATTTCTACCCATTCATGCGTGCGGGATTTTCGATCGGTGTTCAAGGCCAGCGGGGTTTTCAGGAGCAGGTGCAAGGTCAGGCTCTGGCTCAATGGGCTGGCCTGGAAGCTGATCTGTTTGAGCCGGGCGACCTGCCAGGCATCGACGGCCGGGGGCGCATAGTTGTATTCGTCACCGCAATCGCCACCGTCTACAAAGTTGTTCAGACCCCTGAAGCTGGTCCCGGTTTTCTTATCCAGTACAGATAGCGTACCGCCAGGCTCTACTTCGACTCTGAAAAACTCATTTTCAATCACGCGCTCGGGTTTGCGGGTTGGGCCGTTTTGCAGCCGGTTGACCAGCGCCTGACCCGCAGGCCGGCTGGCCAGGCGCCTGACCAGCGGCAGCATGCCTGCCGCCAGGGCGGAGATTTTCAGGGGGGCGGCTGGCTGGGCGGTTTGGGTCTGGATTTGAAAGGCGCGCCAGCCCTGACTCGGGATGTCCGGCGCCACAAACCTGATCCGGACCAGTTCAGGCGTGTGGGCGCGGACATGGAAGCTGTTGAGGGTGGTGTCGTTCAGCAAAGCACTGGTTTCCCTGACAGCCCGCTCCCAGACGGCCTGCTCGGGTTCGCTTTCGGACAGCGTGATATCCAGGTGAAGTGTGTTTTCCTGACGGTCGACACTGAACGCCCGGATCCCCAGCCCAATTACGCGCCCATCGTTGACCATGTTGAAGGCTGCGCGAAACTCCTTGGGGCTCATGCTGGCGTTGACCAACTCCCGGGCACCCAGCCCGATGGTTTCATACGGGAGACTCTGACCCGTTTCATCCAGGATGGCGAAATCTTGCGTGCCTGGCATCAGGCTGATCTCAGCACTGACGAGGTCGGTGCGGTTGGTGCCGGATGGGTTGAAAACGATTACCTGGCCGCTTGAGCCGGTCTGGATGCGGCTGGCCAGATTCTCAAGGCACTGGCGGGTGATTTCCTCGCCAATTTGATCGACCTGGTCAAAACGGATTTTCATTTCAGCATGGATCTGGTCAATACCACAGCCGCAGATCGAATCGTGAGGATGGTTCTCCATTAAGATGCGCCAGGCCTTGCGGATCAGAGGGGCGGGGCGCTGCAGAAGTGCCGCTGTCGTCTGGTTGGCAAGCGGGCTTGCGGGTGTGGTTTCCAGCCAGGCGCTGAACGGTTCGACCCAGCTTGTGAGCAGGTTTTCACTGGCGTGGTTGCGCTGCTTGATCCACATGCGTGTAGAAAGTACACCTGGCAGCAGGTGCATGCGTTTGCTGCTGCGGAGTTCACCGGTCAGAACGGGTAGATCCTGAGCCTGTCTGAGCGACTGGATGGCGGTGAAGTAACGTTCGAGGGTTGAGTGCAGTACCTGCGTATTTTCAAGCGTTTTATTCGCATAGGCGATGTTGTCGCTGGTGGTGCGGGCTGGCTGCATGTGGTCGGTGCCGAGCATGATCAGCAAGTCGTTGGCGGCGGAGTGTTCTGCCAGCGATTGGCCGCGTTCGGCCAGCGCTTCTGCAAATCGGGGCTGGCTGTCTGCGGGGAAAGATTCTCCACCAGGTAGAAAAGCGCCATTTGAGTAACTATCCCGCAGGTAAGCCAGCAGCACGCGCGAGCCGTCTGGTGAACGCCACCAGAATTCGGCCGGCTGTTCGTCCAATCCGCGCCACAGGCAGGCTTTGTCGATGCCGAAACCTTGCAAAATTTGCGGCATTTGCCCGATATGCCCGAAGGAATCGGGCATATAGCCCACCCGCATGCGGGGCCCAAACTTGCGGGTGGTACGCGCACCTTCCAGCAGGTTGCGAATATGGGCTTCGGGACCGACCAGGAACATATCCGGCAGGATGTGCCAGGGCCCAATCACGATCCGGCCACTCTGGATATGGGCGCGCAATATTTGTTCCTGCTCCGGTCGTATTTCCAGGTAGTCATCCAGGACGATGGTTTGCCCATCCAGCATGAAGTATTTATAATCCGGGTCTCTTTCAAGGATTTCCAGCAGGTTATCGACCAACTGGACAAGCTTAAGACGGAACTGTTGAAAAGTCTGGTACCACTCACGGTCCCAATGGGTATGTGAAATAACGTGTAGTGTGCGCATGGTTTATCCGGCCTTTTTTGAACTTTTCTGGTTGTTGCAAACAGTTTTGCACGAAAACTTCTGGGTGCAGGCCTGCAGAAAACGTGAATTTGTAATTACTTTGACAGTGTGCTAATTCCTACAATTTAACTTTTTCGCGGGTCAGGTCGGAGGCTTCCTGCATGGCGGCCGGGCGGATTGAGATAGGGAAACGCCCATTCAGCGGGCTGAAGTTGGCACCGGCAGCGGTCGGAGCAAAAATGCCCCAATAGGTCAGCCAGCGAACCGGGCCGGTCAGGTTGACGGCCTGGCCTAATTCAGCCAGGGTTTCAGAGTCCCACCCGCCAAACAGGCCATAAAAGAACATGTAGAGCGGGAAGCTGGGCAGGATGCCGATCAGGAAAATCAACACGCTGGTCAGCGGATCTCCCTTCCAGACCAGGGCCGTCACCAGCCATAAAACCCCATAATGGGTGGTCCCTGCCAGCAGTGGGGCAACCAACGATTGCCAGGCATAAAAACGCTGTGGAAAGCACAGCTTGTGGTTGATGATGTAAGCCACCAGACCTTTGGTGAATAATCCGACGAAGTAGGCGATGATCAGGGCGGTAACCTGGAAACGTTCCAGCAGCAGCCAGGCCAGCACAACGCGGATGACCTGCTCGGAAAAAACCAGCAAGGACTTGAGATAGGGTTTGTTGGCGCCCAGCTGAATATTATCGCCTACCCAGGAGGGGTATTGGAAGGCGCCCCAGATAATGAGCGGGATGACGTACACAGCGGCGCGCTGAAATTCAATGCCAGAAGCCCCGATGATGAATTTCGGCGCGACGGCCAGCAGAACTGCCGCCAGGAAGGCGCTGACTATGCCGTTGTATTTATAGGCCATGACGCTGTAGTACTGGCTGAGAATTTTCTTGCCACTCGAGATGGCCTCCGAGATGGCAGGCATGACCCCGTCGTTGAGGGTCTGGGTGACGTTGAAAGCGAAGATGAAATTTTGGGCCATGCCCCAGTTGCCCCAGATTTCGGCGTAATTGATCAGGCGGCTTTGGGTGATGGCGATCTCGGCTGCCTGCCCAAAGGACCAGGCTGCCGAGCCGAGCATCTCGAAGACGCCGAATTTGAAGCTGGTTTTGATGATTTCAAAGTCAAAGTGAGCCAGGAACAGCACGCGCCGGTTGTACCCGGCCCGCCGGTAGAGCCACAACCCCCATAGGAAGGTGATCAGTTCGGCGGCATAGGCTGCCAGACCCAGGCCGAACAAGCCACCCATGGCTCCACCATACACCGGATGTGTCCGGCCCCAGGCGAACATCAGGCTGACAAAAATGGGCTGGATCGCCATGGGCATGATCACGTTCAGACCAATATCCAGCAGGCGTGAATAGTCCAGGCGCTGGAAACCCGTTAGCGCGTGGCGCATGACCTGGTAAAAGCCAGGGATTTGGATGAAAGCGTGGATGATCACGCTCCAGGCATACAGGGCGTAGGCTGACCTGGGTGCAAACGTACTTGCCAGGCCGATTACCAGCGCCACCTGGATGGATCCGGAAAGTATTTGCCACCAGACGAAGACCTGCCCGTATTGAATGCCTCTTTTGGGATCATGCACCCGGTATTCTGACAGGTACTTGATAAAGGCGATGCTGGTACCCATATCGAAGAAAGTCCAGGCCAGGTTAAAGAACTGGGTGACGCGGCCCCAAATACCGATGGCCTGGGCTGAAGGCAGGATGAAGACCGGCAGGACCAGGTTCTGGTAAATAATGAGCGGGATGAAGAGCAGCAAGCCAATCGAGAGCGCCACCAGGAAGCCGCCCAGCGGCCGGTGGAAGCCGACCGTCTCCCAGGCGGTGATGGAATCAGATGCCTCACCCGGGTGGTTGGTTGGTTGGATGGCCAGGGGTTGGCTGGTGGAAATTTCGTCCAGGGCTTCAGGATGTGCCAGGCTGTAACGCCGTACCAGGATAAAGAGACCGAAGGTTGTCACCAACATCAAGCCCATCAAACTCAACAGGAGGGTCTGGTCAGTGGCATGCGGCACCGGGCTGGCGGGATAATCTGCAAATGAGAGCGGGGTTTTTCCGCCGGCCCGGCTAGCCAGGTGGTATATCAGATAATTGAAATAACCCCATTCCTGGATCTGTGGGTTGGCCTGCGGGCTCAGGACAGCGTTGAAGACGAAAACATTTGAATGGGCCTGCCAGAGCACCCATTCGCCGGTTTCATAGGAGACAACCAGCGGCTGGACGGATGAAAGCGGGGTTTGAATCTCGAAGCGTTCGCGTACTTGCGGCGCCCCGTTCCAGATGATCTCTTTTACAAGCGGGTCGTCGATTTTTATTTCTGTTAAGGAAAGCGGCTCTGCTTTGCGGGTCAGGCTGAGCGGTATCCCGAGCAGTTGCTGGACAGCCTGTTCGGAGGTTTGCGGGCCAGGGATCAGCACCAGTCCGGCACCGGCTGCCACGCGCGCGGTGATTTCTTGAAGCCGGGGTGTTTCACCATTCAGGACGAAAACATCGGCCTGGGCCGGGTCAGTGACCAGGCTGAAGGTGCCAGCCGGCGCCAGCTGCAGGGCTGTTAGAACTGCGCCTTGCGGGCCGGCATAAAAGACACGCAGCCCATCCCCGGCAAAGGCCGGGCTGACCAGGCTGAAAGCAAAGGCGACTGCCAGTAAGAAACCGGTTATTTTGCGCATGGTCAACCCTCATAAGAAAATAATATTTGCTGATCTGATGGTACTACGCCAGGCAGTAGACGGCTTATCAGGCATCCGTTCGCGGGTTTTCATATTTGACAGGTTTAAAGAGGCCTGGGTCGAAGGATTGGATGTGCTGGGGACCCAGGCGGGTAAGAATGTTGATGACCTGCGCCAGGTCGGTGCGCAGGGCGGCCACATCCACCCCGCGGCAGTAGTTGGGCCAGCGCTCCAATTTTTCCTGGGCGCGGGCTGAGAGCCGCAGGGCGCCCT
>CAZLJB010000237.1:0-5660 GCA_964559195.1 uncultured Anaerolinea sp.
GCCACCACTTCGCCCTGCCATGTGCGCGCCACATCATCATCGCTGGGGAAGGTGCGCCCGATCAACGCCGGGTTGGCGCTGTAAAGGATGCGGCTGCTTGAATCCCACACCTTAAAAGCAACAATTTGACGGCCAAATTCGGTCTGGCTCAGCAAATTGGTTAAGGTTGCGATGTGCGCGGGTGAAAGCGATTGCGATTGGCTCAGCTCTTGAAGGTTGGGGGCAATAAAGCTATCCATGTACAGCGCGGTCGTGGCGGCAGACTCTTTGATCACGCCGGCTTTAATTTCCTCCCCCACCCACCAGCCAATTCCGACCAGACCGGCAATCATAAAGATAAGGCTGACGAAGGTAAAGCGCTGAACCAGGCTCAGACGGGCAGCAAAATTGGAAATACGAGTAAACATTTTCTCTTTGTCTCCGGAAAACACCGGCAGGCCCGCAAACGATGACCAGAGGGTTAAAGACCCGGACTGACCCGGAAAATCAAAATCCAATCACCGGTAGAATTTCAGATCTTTGCCCGTTTTACACCGATAATAATTTATTATTATACTTCGAATCGTACCTCCCAAATTAATTTAACGTGAGTATGGAGAAGGCATGGTTCAAAATAGAAACAGTTTTTTTTATAGTTAATTGGCGCAAGAACTTGCGCCAATTAACTATTTCCTGTAAAAGATTTGATACAGTATGCGGGACAAAACCGGATACCTTCGCACACAATACTCAAAATTTCTCTTCAAATCCTAGTGGCTCATAGGATCGAGGCCGAGAAAGGGGGATAAGGGCTTGGTTGCGCCAGCAGTGCCGGTAGCTGGAAGGCAAAGCATGCTATCCGTGGCCTCGATACTCCCAGCAGATGACGGGTTCACAATCTCGGTATCACCCACCTGTCCATTGGGAATGCAAAGCTGGGGATGATCAAAGGGCGCTTTTTCCCAACGCACGCGTTCATCCGTCAAGGCGGTCAGGAAATCGACCAGCGAAACTTTCATATCCTCGGTGAGACCAAGAGGCTCGATGTTTGGATCAAAATTGGCGAGGTTTTGTTGGCCAAAATCGCCACCCCGGTTGTAGAAGTCTACCACCTCGCGCAAGGTTGCCTGACCTCCATTTTGGAAGTAGGGGCCATTCAGCTCGACATTTCGCAGGCTCGGCGTTTTAAAAGTACCATCCACATTGGCCCGGGTGTCACATCCACTGTTGCCAAACAGCGGGGTCAAGTTGGGGTCGGTGAACTTACCCAGCATGGCCATCCCGGCTTCCGAGAGTGGATTGCCAAAGGGGTCCTGGCCGCCCAGGCCAATATCATCAGCAGTTGGCCGCACCCCAATGTTATAGAAGCCGTTATCGTAGATGGCGCAACCGCCGTTCCCCATGACCATGCGCTCCAGGTGTTGGAGGCTGTTACTGCCCACGGAAGCCTTGGTCAGTTCCGGCCCGGCATGGCAGGCCACACAGCGGCCCTGGCCTACAAAAACCGATAAGCCAATTTGCTGACGGGCTGTCAGTGCGGCGCCATTTCCGGCCATGAACTGATCAAAAGGGGTGTTGTCAGATACCAGGGTGGACTCATACATCTGGATTGCCAACCCAAAGATCATTGAAAAGTTGGCCTCCATCTGGGAGTAAGTGCCGTCGCCGACCTTGGCGGCCTGCCAATACTCGGCGCGGAAGGCTTTCTTTACCAGGCTCTTGTAAGACACATTTAATCCGAGGACCGGTTTATGTAAGCGCATCCCGGAAATGGAACCCAGCACGCTGTCGGTGGGATCCACAATCTGCTGGCCCAGTGGCTTGATCTTTGAGCCGAGCAGTTTGTGACCAATATCAGCCAGGGTACGGGTATCGCAGGACATTTCGAAGAAGCTGCCTGGCGGGCCGACGGCCTGGGATGCCAGGCTGGAATACGGGATGGCGACGGTGACCTGTGAGGTGGAATTGTTGATGGTTTTCCAAATTTTGGCGCCAATGTCGCGCGGCCCAAAGGGATTAACCCCATTAAAAATATTGTTGGCGCGCCCATCCCAGAAGTTGCGGTTATTAAAGACTGCGTTGATCACGCTGGGTGTGTTGCGCGGTTCAACGCGCCGCACGTTGATCCCGCCGACATTAAACACCGAATCAGGGACCGAAGTACAGTTGTCGAATGGCTGCTTATGGATGATACCGACGAAATCGCGCAGCATCACCCCCTGGGATGAGATGACATCATTGGTATCCGAAGTGATCGGAGATGAGATATTGGGATCAATATGTTTGGTAAGCGGGAAATCGGAGGCCTTCAAGGTGTAGTTCGGCCCGGCAAGCTGGAAAGTTGAATCCGATGGGTTTGCGCGCACACCAGGGTCGATCTGGTTTTTGGCACGGATATCCGCCCCGGCCTGGAAGTGACAACTGGCGCAGGCTTGCACGCCGTCGCTGCCGACCTGCATGTCCCAGAAAAGCGCTTTGCCCAGCTGGATGGCGGTGGCCCTATCGGCGACGAAATCCATCAGGTTGGCAGGCTCTGGGACTGGCACGGTTTTGAGCGAAGCGATTGGTCGCAACGGGTCGCCTAGTTCAGGGTCAATCACCGGCACCAGATTGGGGAAAAGCTGCCAGATCTGCCCGGCGAGCGAGCCCAGGCTGGCATTCTCGCCGACGAGAACATTATTCTGCGGGTCGAACCCCAAACTGTGAATATCCTTAAACAGCACGGCCACATTGTTTGGATCGGTCCCGGAATTGGCATAAAGATCCAACACCTGGCTGTTCAGGTTGTAACGATAAACATGCGAGAAATCCGCTATGTAAAGGTTGAGTGAGGCGGGATCGAAAGCAAAGCCGCGCGGGCCAAGCACTGCCACGTTTAATTTTGCGGCGACACAGGCACTGGAACATTGCGCGGCGTTCACCAGCCGGGTAACATTAACGGCTTCGGCCAGATATAAATCGTTGCCGGCGAAGCTCAAGGAGGCGGCCGGCAGCCCATTCGAAGTCACCCCGACTGCTTCTAGGGTTTGTGAATTGGCATTGGGTGTGGTGAGGCGGACGATGCGCCCCTTCTTGATGAGACCGAGGTATAGTTTCCTGTCAGGCCCAAAAGCCGCAGATTGCGGCCCATCGTCAGACGCAATCAAGCCAGCAGCAATCGCCATTGAACTGACAATAGTTTCAGAGGCGGGGTCATACTGCAGGCGATACATCCCCTGGCTTTGCTTGGCGGCATCCGGAAGATAAATTGATTGGGTCACTGAATCGTAAACCGCCTGGCCTGGAGAAATGTTATCGGGCTTTGCGCATGTGGCAGGATTGATCAGGGTGGAGGCCAACCCTGGCGCCGCATCCAACCGGCAAAAGCCCTGGGCAAGGTCCGCGACCCACAGATGCCCACCCAGCGAACCCGACAGCCAGATCTCTGCTCCCGGGGCTGTCAGTCCTGTGGCATATAACAAACCCGTCGATACCGTCAAAGCAAAAACATTGATAAATATGACTGCCAGGGCTACAAGCGAAGCCCCACTGGCCACCAGTACTTTCCAATTCAGGAAGTTAATTTTGGAAGATCCAATCCTATTCATATTTTCTCCTTAACTCGGTAATTCCGACAAGATTACGGGCGGCCGGACAGGATGAAATTTCTTCCCATGCCTGGATGGCGCGAAGACACCACGACCTGTGTGGGGGAAAATTCGTTTTTCGAACTTGCATCGAAAAACCTTCCTTTAACCAAATAAATCAATTGAATCGGTTGTAATCCATGAAAATCGGCAATAAATCTGTACTAATAGAGAATATCACAGACATGGAGTGAGCTTCCATGCTCCCAGGCCATCATCAAAGCACTAATTAAGTATGATTTTTAATTGAAAATTCCCTGGCAGCGATCTTTGAAAAAACGCTCCGGCAGGCGGGGCGCCAAACCTGCCCCTGAAGAAAATTTTACCTGGGGTTTAATCATGTGGGCGATGGTAAAGGTGTTCATTCGCATCATCATGCGAATCGTTGCCTTCAACCTTTGTTGTCCTGACGCGGGTTTCCACCTGAGCGCCATTCACCAGCGTGACTGTCCAGATAATATTGCCGGCAACCATGCCCAATGAGGGCGGGAACATGTAGGCATCGGGCATACCTCCTTCAGGGGGTTTGACATTCAGGCTTTTGCGGTAGAACTCGACGCCGTTTTCGGCGCCGACCACGGTGGCAACGGCCTGTCCATTAAGCTGGCCAAAGTTTGCGATAACCAGCGAGATTTGGATTGGTTTGGCTTCCACGAGTTCAACTTCTGAAGTGACTGCAAAAAAATCGATGCGAGGGTCAAACACGCCCGAGCCTGGCGCCCCGGCTGTTGCTGTGGCTGCCATTGTGGGGGCTGGGTTCGTATCCGTCGGCATGGCCGTGGGCGGGATCATTGTGGCCGTGGGCGGAACGGATGTTGCCGTTGGTGGAAAACTGGTCGCGGTCGCGGTGGGCGGGAGACTGGTCGCAGTAGGTAGAAAACTGGTCGCGGTCGCGGTGGGCGGGAGACTGGTCGCAGTAGGTGGAAAACTGGTCGCCGTCGCCGTCGGCAGAACGGATGTGGCCGTAGGTGGAAGACTGGTCGCGGTCGCGGTGGGCGGGAGAATGGTTGCCGTAGCGGGTGGAGATGAAAGTCTGCCAGACTCGATCGCGCCAATATCACACGTCAAGCTGATTGCACCGGTGTCCGGGCGCACAAACCCGCGTTGGTCAGTAGATTCACAAGCGCCGCCGCCACCGCCAGGCGCAGCGGGACTGCCTGCATCAATCGCCGGGCTTCCCGCCAGTAAAGCGTGTGTTTGAGTCGGCCCACCGTTACTGGTCAATGGCCCCAGTTTGGCATCGGTCGGGGCTATGTTGGAACCGAACAGATCGCCGGTTGCGGCGCTGATTGTACAACCCGTGGCATTGCCGCTCAAGTTGTGACCGGAGGAGGTGATCGGACCGGCGCAATCTGGCAGGCTGGTGTTACCCTGTGTGGTGTTGCCGGCCACAATGCTGTTCGCCAGACTCACCGGACCACCGCCCGAAAATAGCCCGCTGGTCTTCTTACTTCCGATATTCGTTGTGAGCGTGACATTATTGAGCTGCAGCAGACCGCCTGATTTGTCGTTGTAAACGGCCGCGATGCCGTTCTCTTGGTTGAACGAAAACGTGCTGTTGGTAATGGTCGCTGTCGCCCCTATGCCATTGAGGAAGGCGCTGCCATTGTCGTGAACCAGGTTACTGTTAAATGTGCTTTTGGTGATGATGGCAGCGCCAGTGTTATAGATCCCGGCGCCGCTGGCATCCGTTGCGTTGAAAAGCTCCGTCAGGTTGGCGGAAATGCTGCTGTTGTTAATGTGCAGGGTGCCGCTGTTGAAGATACCGCCGCCTTCGCCTTTGGCGCGGTTGTCCGTGATGATACTATTCGTGATGGTCAAATCGCCGGAATTCAAGATACCACCGCCGCTGAGCGCCGTACCGCTGCGAATGGTCAGGCCGCTGATCGTCAGTTTTGCGGAATTATTGATCACCCGCTCCAGGATGGGGGCGGCCAGGTTGCCGCTTATGCTCAGGTTGTTGGCGCCCGGGCCGCTGAGAATCAGTTCTTTGTTTATCACCAGTTCGCCACTGGTCAGGGTGATGGTCCCGGCGACAGAAAAGGTGATGGTGTC
>CAZLJB010000238.1:0-5639 GCA_964559195.1 uncultured Anaerolinea sp.
GATAGCTTCAGGTGACTGGAGTTCAGACGTGTGCTCTTCCGATCTTTTGTATAACGGCGGCACCAATAAAATAATCCTGGCCGGAACAAAATTTGGCGATTTGTATCAATCCACGGATGCTGGAGCAAGCTGGGCGCTTATAAAGAGTTTTCCTCCGGATGGAATAAAAACAGCGAACTGGCGAATTGACCGCATCATCTACAATGCCACGGATGGAAATACCTGGGTGGAATTACGCAAAATTAATGATCAAACCGTAAATCCATCTTTATTTTGGTCACCTGGCCCCCTGACGACTTGGACTCCAGAGTGTGCTAAAATTGCTGGAGATGTCAGCCGCTGCAATGGTAATCCAAATTACACTTCAGTAATACTCACTATTACGAATAAAAAAATTTGGGTTTCTGGCGATGGCGGTTTTACCAGTCCAAACAACAATCCAAACGTCACACCATTGAATTGGAGTCCACAGAATTCTGTCGGAACACCTGATGAAAAATGGCGCAGATTCGAATTTTCCATATTTACCATCGATCCACAAGACTCCAACATTGTGTATGCAGGCTCAAAAGCGCATGGTATCTGGAAGAGTTCGAACGGCGGGGCGAGCTGGGTTGAGATAAACCAGGGTCTGGCAGGGGTAAGTTCGATGGGAATGACAGTTTCACCGGATAACGCCAAAGAGATTTATTCAATCTCATTGACGGATGGCCTGATGAAGAGTGTGGATGGGGGTGTTCACTGGAACCATCTGGGCCTCATGCATAATGGATTTGGATGGTTAAATACTTCTCTGGCTGTGGACAAGCATGACTCAAACGTTGTGTATTCGGGCGATAATTGTCATCCAGAGGATAAAACCAACCCACCCGCCAAAGCCTGTGTTCAGATCAGCCGGGATAGAGGTTCCACCTGGAAAGAAGAGTTGCTTACTCCTCCCACCACGCCTAACACCATTTACGCTGAGGGTGAGATAAGCGCGATTGCAGTCGACCCGCTGATACCGGGCAGGGTTTTAGCGGGGGCTACCTTCTGGGTAGAAGACACTGGTGAGATATCACGTCCCGTTGGCGCCATTTATTACAGTCTTGATTATGGCAAAACATGGACGTTGTCAGACCTTGATCCAGCCTCAGCGGGTGGCATCTTCACGATTTCCTTTGATACCGTGGATTCAAACCTGGTCTACGCTGGAACCGATCGCAAAGGGTTATGGATAAGTAACGATGGCGGAGTAACCTGGAAAAAAAATACCCCCCCGACTGAATGTAATGATCCAGATTATAAACCATATCCAGAAACATACTCAGTTTCTGCATTGGTGACTTACCCCAAAGTGGCCAATGAGGTATTTGCTGTCCAGTGTTGGAGTTTGTATCGATCCACGGATGCCGGAGTGACCTGGAAGATGGTAAATCATCAACATTTTCGAGGGGGAGGTGACCGGCTTCTATTCCTGCAATCCCCTGACGGCCTGGCTTTATACGAGGGTAGTTGGAGTGGACTAGAGATCAGTCTGGATGAAGGCGAAACCTGGGAAATGGTGGCTGGTTTACCTGAAGCGCCCAACGATGCGCTGGCCGGGTGGGAAGATGCCACGCAGGCAGTCCTTTATTCCAGTTCGATCGCCGGGATAAATCCTGCTGCAAGCGTGGGAAGTTTAACCAACACCCCTGCGCAACAGACAGCTTTACGAAGCGTCAGGGATGGCAGGAGTTTAAGACATGCGCTGGAAAGGACTTCAAAACAAAGCGATCAGATAAACCCATCAGTATTGGTTGGTGGGGTTTATGGCAGAACCCAGGATATTTCGAAATCGGTTGCAGCGGCAGCTGCAAAAGATAAGTTTTCCAAACTGCCCAAAACAGGTTTTTCGCCATCTGTGATCACAAGCTTGCCGGTTCAACCAAAAAGCATGCGTTACACTGGCATGGGAAACCTTTGGCTGGAAATCCCATCTCAAAAAGTACAGACCAATATCGTCGGTGTGCCTGAGATCAACAAGAATTGGGATGTCACCTGGCTTGGTCAGAATGCCGGTTGGTTAAATGGCACAGCTTACCCCACCTGGCTGGGCAACTCGGTTATCACCGGGCATGTTACCGATGCCAATGGACTGTCGGGGCCTTTCGCAAATATCAGGAACCTGGTCTATGGTGACAGGATTGTGATACACCAGTACGGCGAAAAATACACCTTCGAAGTTCGCAAGTCCAGGCTGGTTTTCCCGGACACAACCGCTTATGCCTTTGAGCATCTGGAAGGCCATTCTTACCTGACCCTGATCACCTGCCAGGGCTACAACTTCCTGACGGATGACTATATGTTCCGCCGCGTGGTGCGGGCGGT
This sequence comes from uncultured Anaerolinea sp., assembly GCA_964559195.1. Lineage (GTDB taxonomy): Bacteria > Chloroflexota > Anaerolineae > Anaerolineales > Villigracilaceae > UBA5195. The sequence goes on from CAZLJB010000238.1 coordinate 2,350, forward strand.
GCTGGTCAAGGTGGATGCGGATAAGTAAATCCCCTTTTTGAAACAACAACAACTTAAACCACAAACCCCCTTATTACCGGGGGTTTGTGTGTTGACTCTGGCTATTAAACGCTGGGGCGCTCGGGCCAATATTTCCTTCAAGAGAATTACGGGTAAGCGGGTAAGTTAAGTCACGCTTGCGCAAAATGCTTTACGAGTAGCAATTCTCAGTATGTTTATTACAAAACGCTAAAACCGGCCCCCTCCCAACCTCCCCCAAATCAAACCCCGATTTGGGGGAGGGGAACCCCACTCATCACCAAGTTTTTAGCTCCTTCCCTAAATCCCGTTCTTGGATTTGGGGGGCTTCGCTGGGCTTAGCCATAAAAGCAGGCCGAGGTAAAAAGAGACAATGCGCCTCCTGAAACATAGGATCGCACTCATTCCCAGGATGGGGCTTGCCAAGCTGCTGTTTTTGTGAAATAATTTTGAAACTTTCCGCCAGAACCAGCATCCAAACTGGGTAACATAGACAAACAAACAGGAGCACACGAATGGCACAGGCCGACATCATTGCTGGAAACTGCGGGTTCAACACGCAGGTGGAAACCACCATGGACGGAAGGGTTTGCAAGGTACGCATCACCAGCGAATGCGCTGCCATTCAGCGCATGGCAGAAGAATTGACCGAGGTGGATCCCTATAAGGAAATCTCCTTCCGGCGCAGCCAGCCCAAAACGCATGAAATGGGTGTCAAATACTGTACCCATGCCGCCTGCCCGGTGCCGGTCGGCATCATCAAGGCCATCGAAATCGAGGCCGGGCTGGCCCTGCCAACCGATGTGATCATCAAGCTGTCCAAAACAAAAAAGGAATAGATTTGCGCCTGTGGCTGGCCCGCCTGCTGATTGGCATTGTCACGGCCTGGAATTTACAGGCCGCGTTGGCGTTTCTGATTTCGCCCGCAGCCTTTGCGCCCGGTTTTGAATTATCCGGCCCGTCTGGCGCCGCCGCCGTGCGCGGGATCGCGATCCTGTTCGTGATGTGGAATGTGCCCTACCTGGTGGCGGCCTGGCAGCCGCGGCGACACAGAATGGCGCTGCTGGAGGCCCTGGCCATGCAGTCGATCGGTGTGATCGGTGAAACAGGCATCCTGCTGAGGCTGCCCTCCGCCCACCCAGTACTGCAAAACTCCATCCAGCGTTTCATCCTGTTCGATGCCAGCGGGCTGCTGGCGCTCGGGTTGGCATTCTGGCTGGCGAGAAAACAAGAATAGGTCTCACCTGGTGTGAGAGGGGGTAGTTATTAATCCGGGTGGAAAAGGGCTCCAATTCACAGAAAATATGATTAATGTGGCATTATCAAAATAACGAACCAACCCCGCCAGGCATAACGGGGTTGTATAATTTAACTGTATTGGATCATCCTTCCCAGAGCGATCATCAAATCACAGGGAGCAACCTGCATGCCAAATATTAAATTTGACCGGTTCTATCGTTATGACGAACTTACCCAACTTCTGAAAGCCTTTGCATCAGAATATCCCAATCTTGTCAAAATCGAATCGATCGGAAAAAGCCATGAGGGCCGCGACGTCTGGCTGTTAACCGTGACGAACTTCAATAGCGGCCCGGATCAGGAAAAACCTGCCATCTGGGTAGATGGCAATATCCATGCTTCCGAATTGGCCGCCTCAGCCGCCAATTTGTATTTCATCCAATACCTGCTCAGCCATTACGGCAGCGACAAAATGGTCAACGAGGCCCTGGATACGCGCGCCTTTTACATTTGCCCACGCGTCAACCCGGATGGCGCCGAATGGGCCATGGCTGAACGGCCCAAGATCATCCGCTCCAGCACCCGACCCTACCCGTATGATGAAGACCCGCTCGAAGGCCTGATGGCCAATGAGGATCTCGACGGAGATGGGCGCATTCTTTCAATGCGGATGCTTGACCCGAACGGTGCCTGGAAAACCCACCCGGATGATCCGCGCTTGATGGTGCGCCGCGAACCGGTCGAGAGTGGCGGCCAATATTACCGGGTGCTGCCTGAAGGGCTGATCAAAAATTACGATGGCGCCACCATCCAGGTTCGCCCGCCCAAAGAAGGCCTGGATTTAAACCGTAATTTTCCGGTCAACTGGCGGCAAGAAGTGGACCAGCTCGGCGCCGGACCCTACCCGATCAGCGAGCCGGAAGCGCGAAACCTGGCGGATTTCATCGTCAAACACCCCAATATCAGCAGCGCAATTATCTTCCACACCATGAGCGGCGTGCTGCTGCGTCCGTATGATGACCGCCCGGATGATGAGTTCCCAGCCGAAGACCTGTGGACTTTTCAGAAAATTGGCGCCCAGGGCACCAAAATGACCGGCTACCCAAATGCATCCGTCTTTCACGATTTTAAATATCACCCCAAGCAAATCACGACCGGGGGCTTCGATACCTGGCTGTACGATCATCTGGGCATGTTTGCCTGGACGGTTGAGATCTGGAACCCACAGGCCCAGGCCGGCATAGAAGATATCAAATTCATTGAATGGTACCGGGAGCATCCGGTTGAAGATGATTTCAAACTGCTCAAGTGGAATGACGAGAAGCTGGCCGGGCAGGGTTTTGTGAACTGGTACGCCTACCAACATCCACAGTTGGGCGCGGTGGAATTGGGTGGCTGGGACTCTCTGCACGTCTGGACCAACCCTCCGGCCGCCCTGCTTGAAAAAGAACTGGAGCGCTTCCCAGCCTGGCTGATCTGGAACGCGTTGATCTCTCCGCGGCTGGCCATCCGCCAGGCGAGCGTCAGCCCGATTGGCAGCCAAACTTACCGGGTGCGCCTGGTGCTGGAAAATACCGGCTGGCTGCCCAGCTACATCACAAAAAAAGCCCTCGAAAAGAAAATCACGCGCGGCGTGATCTGCGAAATCGAATTACCAGCCGGTGCCACACTGCAGGCTGGCAAAGAACGTGAGGAATTTTCACAGTTGGAAGGCCGCGCTTATAAGCAGGCCATGCTGGATGAATTTGAAGAATCGACCAGCGACCGGCTCAAGGTTGAATGGGTCATTCAAGCGCCCCAGGCTGGCAGCATTAAGCTGATCGCCCGGCATGACCGTGCCGGGCTGGTGCACACCGAATTGAAACTGGAATGACCGGCAGACATGCAGGCAAAAAACGCATCCAGGCATGAAGCAATCGATCACTTCCGCGGCTTTGCCAGCCTGCTGATGGTGCTGGCACACTACCAGGCGGGTTTGAGCAGCATGCTGTAGTTGGAAAGGAAAATGTGATCCTGGTTTTATAAAATTGGAA
>CAZLJB010000239.1:0-5617 GCA_964559195.1 uncultured Anaerolinea sp.
TCAGACGTGTGCTCTTCCGATCTAGAAGACTGTTAGCAAACCCTGCTGCTGGATGAGACTGCCAATCGACGGCAGGGTCTCAACGATGGTCGGCGGCAAAGGCACTGGTGTAGGGCTGGGTACTGCAGTTGGCTGAATGCCAGGCAGGGATGGCAGCCCCAAATTGCAGGCCAGCGAAATGAGCAATAGAATAAAAATGACCGGCTGCCAACGGGAAAATCGTCGCTTCATAAAATCTCCTTTGAATAAAAAACGCATAGACAATTATATCCAGTTTGTGTTTGATAGGATGATGACGAAAATGTAATCCCGGGAAGTCCTAAAAAATATAAATCCGCTTTTTCAAAAAAATAATGGCATGTGGTGTAAATCTGCTGTTTCTAATCGCCACAGATTTAATTTTTATTTAATTAAATTTAGATAAGGGTCAAAAAGTGGGTTGGTTTTTGGTTGATTGGCCGCCCTGGCTGATGATTTGACGGAAATACCTGCGATTTTATTGCTCAGAAAAGCACAGATTTTCAGCTTGTAATGGTCACTCGAATAATCGTGCCATTTGCGGATGACTCGATGGTTAACTTGCCCCCAATCAATTCAGCTCGCTCGTGCATCCCAAGCAGGCCATAATGACCTCCCGGGGCAAATTCTGCCGGGCTGCGGGGAGGCGTAAAACCTTTGCCGTTATCTTTAATTTCCAGGATCACCACGTTGGGCTGGAAAACCAGGCTTATGGCTGTCAGAGTTGCAGCAGCATGACGCGCGACATTACTCAAGGATTCCTGGGTAATGCGGAAGAGGGTCAATTCCACCGCTGCATCCAACCTGCGTTCTATACCAAGGCAAGAAAAACCAACCGTAAAATCTGTCTTTGAGTTCTCACTCGCCAACATATCCAGGGCGGTTACCAATCCAAAATCTTCCAGGTAAATTGGTCGCAAGGCCCGTGTCAGACGGCGCAGTTCGTCAATGGCTGTGCTGGAAAGCATTTCGAGCTCGACCAGTGACTTTTTAATCTCACCAACATTTGCCTTCATTTGAGCCAGCTGGACACGCTGGTGCAAGGCAATCAATGATTGAAGTGTTTCATCATGCAGTTCGCGGGCCAGGCGGCGGCGCTCATCTTCCTGCCCGCGCGTAATAGCACCGATATAATCTCGCAGGCTGCGCTGCGAATCCTGCACCTTCTGAGCCATGTGGATCAGCTCATTCTGCAATTGCTGAATTTCCTGCACGCCACCGACTTGTTTTTCAATGGCAGAAAAATCTCCCCAGGCTAAATCCGCGGCACGGGCTTCTAGTTTTTGCAACGGGGCCACAATTTGAGTTGCGCCAAACCAGAGCGCCACCAAAGTGAAAGCCAGCAACGGAATTAATATCAACGGGGCAAACTGAGTCAGGCGCAGGTAGGGAGTGTCCACAGCTTCCCAGGGTTCTTCGATTACCAGCGCCCAGCCCGGCGGAGAAACTGGACTGTAAGCCACCACATGCTCCATGGACGAAGTGGACATATACGTAAAACCGCTCTGGCCCTTTAACGCCTCAACCACACCTGGATGCTGGGCGGGTTCAGCTTCCCAGGCCTGGCTGCCAATTCGCACCAGTACTTCGTTTTGAGCACTCACCAAAAAAGCAGCTGATTCACCTGTCGAAATGAAGTCAGGCCCCAGCACTTTTCTGACCAGGGGTTCGACCAGGACAATATTTACGGCCATGATCCCTTTTTTGGATTTGGCATTAAATATTAATACTTTCTCGCCATTTATATTCTGTGTTTGAATTTTTCCGGGATTAAATACCAACCCGCTCAGCACCATTTTATCTTTTTCCGTCCCGGAAAAAGCCAACAAATCCCCTGTAGCCGAAATCAGTGCCAGGTTTTTACTGACATAGCTATGCTCGTGGACAAAAGTTTCCAGGTTCAGGGTGGTATCGATTTGCATCCCCAAAATATTAACAACTTCCTGTTCTGATTGGAGCTCGCTCTCGAGGAAATTGGCGGCAGTAACGACTGCGCGCACATCCCGTTCGGCAACCATCGTCCGCATCGCGTTCTGATGCAGACCCACGCTCATCAAGGTGGCTGCCAGCGCCAGAACCGCAAATGGAAAGATCACCAACAGAAATAGCTGCGTCGGAAGCCCTCGCCAGGTTTTGAACACGCCAGATAATTTATTCATCCGCTATTGCAATGTCCTGCGAAATCCACCCCAATGCCACAGCGCGCATAACCGCCTCTGTCCGGCTGGCAGCTTGCAATTTTCCAAAGATATGTGCCAGGTGCCCCTGCACTGTCCGGTCACTGATGTTAAGCTGGACAGCGATCAATTTATTGGTGAGGCCCTTCGCCACCAATCCCAGGACTTCCATTTCACGCTCACTCAATACTTCGACCGGCGCAGTGCGGGGTTGGGAAATACGCGCTACCAGCTTTTGGGCAATGACCGCATCCACAACCGATTTGCCAGCATGGACATCACGCACCGCCTGAATAATCTCTTCAGGTGTGGCAGTTTTGAGCACATAACCATTCGCCCCGGCTTGCAGCACACTCAAAGCGTATGGCTCATCATCATAAGCAGTCAGAATCAGAACCCCCAAGCGGGGGTGGTGAGCCCGAATCCAACGGGTGACCTCAATACCAGTCATCTTTGGCATCTGGATATCCAACACGGCCACATCGGGCGGATTCTGCTCGATCAACTGGGTGGCTTCAGCTCCGTCTCCGGCCTCGGCTTCAACCAGGATATCTCCAGCGGTTTCCAAAAATTGGCGGATGCCTGCCCGAACTACAGCGTGATCATCGGCAAGTAAAACACGGATTTTTCTTACACTATCTTTCATATTCTAATTGTATCAAAAACAGGCCGGTGAACACAAATCCACGAAGTGAGCCTCACCCATGAATAAACAACTACTTTTTATTATTCTGAACCTGGGTAAGCAGAAGTACAACCACCACGATCAAACCCACAACAAACAGTAAACCAAATCCCAACCCAAACATCATCATGGCTAATTCCTTTCTCTAATAAAACCATTATAGCCCTGCGGCAAATCCATATCCAGCGCCAACTTGCGCATTATTGATCAGGCAAAAATGCCTACATCCGCATGGCCATTGGGAAGGTAAACAGGACAACATTGATGATGCCCAGTACGATCATCAAAACTGCATACGATCCAAAGGTAGACCAGACTGCGCTGCCCTGATGATAAGACTTGGAAATACGGAAGGCAGCATACAAGGAAGCGAGAAAGCCCAGGCCGATCAACCCAAACTGCAAGACCTGGATGGTCTGCATGCTTACCAGGGCAGTCGAAGCTCCATGGATAGTTGCCATACCAAAGAGTTCCAGCGTAGTATAAAGCACCGATTTACCCTCGGCCAACAGGTGGAATAAGTTATGGGCGATATGCCCGGCCATATCCAGTGCAATCAAGGCATAACCAAAGCGCGTGAAATTCTCCACAAAAGTTGCTTTGTTAAACCTGGCAGCGAAAAAGGAAGCCAGCCCCAAGAGCGCCACTGGCAGGATAATAGCTGCCAGGAAAGTGATGGAGAAGGTGACATAATAGTTGGTGGTTCCAACAACGCCTTCCAACCACGCTAGAACTGAATTCCAGACTTCCAACATGGTCACGTTCTGCACAAAGACAATTCCCATGATAACCGCTGAGAGAAATGCAGCCTAAACCTTGGGATTTTTTACATACCAGAGTTCCTGTGTTGGCGGGCGCAGGGTCAATTGGATTGAATCATTTGGGCAGTTTTTTATGCAATTAGCGCACACCACACAATTTGCGCTGGAGTTCATGGTCTTTGGAAATTCAAACAACGGGCAGCCTGGCGCTTTTTCGGTACCTTTGTAGCAAGAGGCCGATGTACAGGTCTTGCAAATTTCGGGTGTAGCGCGCAAGGAGAGCATGCCAGCCCGGGCATAGTTCCCAGAAAGCCCGCCCAAAAAACAGACATTTCTGCAAAAAGTACGGCGTTCAAAGAAGGCCCCCGATGCAACCACACCAGTGGTAAGCGTCAACATCAGGATGCCTGAACCGACCGGATTTTCAACTACCCCCCAGACATGATCACTCCAGGTGATGAAGATAAATAACGCATCAATAATCCAAACTCCATATTTTTTCAAAAAACGTGGAACCGGGCGGTTGTTTCCCACAAATTTCTGTACCAGGTCATTAATGGTTGCAAATGGACAAATGGCACACCAGAAACGTCCTACGAACAAGAAAATGATCGGAATGAGCGGCCACCACAGCACCCAGGTCAGCGCCGTTCCAAGATTGTCATGTGCGGCGGTTGGCCCCAAAAGCAGTTGAAACATAATCACCATGAAGGCAATTAAAGTGGGCCATTGAATAATGCCCGGAAACCAGCGGCTGCGCAGAAAACTGTCAATCCATTTGATTTTCAAGAGGTTTCCGCCGGCCCGCCAGGATGGTTCGGTTTTGGTAAGTTGAGTTGTCATGGAATTCTCCTTTAAGTTCAAGCAGAAATGGGTCTGCGCTTCATGAGTGCAGCGACGCCGATAATCACGATATTAAAACCAGCAAAACCAGATAAGACCATAAGACCGGCTGAACTAGCAGGGACATCCAACGGGAAATCAGCCACCAGCATCTCGTCATTTTGCTTAATATTGGCAGACAACATCCAGTGTCCCGCTGTGGAGAATGTAATTTTCCCCGTATATTCGCCAGCCTTATCACCCGCTGCCAGTCTTGTTCGCTGTGTTTCAAGTGCTGAGCTACTTTCCTGAGCCGCTGCAGAGCCCATACCCGGCATATCTCCGGTTGGCATCTGGGTCGGCATTTGGGTTGGTACCTGAGTCAGTACCTGAGTCGGTATCAGGGTCGGTACCTGGGTGGAGACTGGATCCATACCTTGCATACCCGGCATTCCACCAGTTGGCACAGGAATGGGTGTAGTATCCATCCCAGCCATTCCGGCCATCTCATCTGTTGGAACCAGGCTTGGCACAGGGTTCACATCATTCATTCCAGCCATGTCATCAGTTGGGGCCGGAGTGGGTGAAAGGGTTGTCTCATTCAACCCCGGCATGTCACCGGAAGAGACCTGGCTTGGCATTGGGGTCACCTGCCCCATCCCGACCATACCGCCCGCAGCAGGCATTTCGGTATTCATCGCTTGCTGGTGCTGTTGTGAGTTTTCCACCGCCAGGGCGCTGATTTCCACCTGGGCGCCGCTGACAGGACTCCCCATCGCATCCTGGATTTTCAAATGCACCGAATTTTCACCCAGCCTGAGCGGTTCTGGAAAAACCAGGCTAACCTGGTATCCACCAATAGTTACAGTTTTCCCCGTTTCTCCGCCTTCTGCCAGAGCCTGACCTGGTAACATAAGCACGAGAAGGAAAATTGACAGGCCATAGAGCAACCATCGAGCCAGTTTTGTTTTTGTCATGATCCAATTCCTTTCACAAAAGATGAATTATCTTACCTGCCCCCCAAAAATACCCACAGCGTCAATTGGCGCAACCCTTAACAGGCAATATGGCTTATGACAAAGGTCATTCCGTCTGAGTAACAGTGCCGGTTTAAATTAAAAGACACCGCTGCAGGGTGTCTTTGGGGAAATAAC
>CAZLJB010000240.1:0-1541 GCA_964559195.1 uncultured Anaerolinea sp.
GGCCTGTGCTCTCAATAGATCGTTGTTTGCGTTAAAAGCCCAGGCAATCATAAAACGATAATCGTCTCTAAATTCAGGGCTCAGGCTGGCAGGGGTGGTTTCAACAAACTGGACTGGCGCAAGCCCCCACGACACCCACAGACCGATCCCGAGCCCCAGTATCAGCCCACTCAATAAATACCAAAAGCCGCGTTTTTCGTTCATGGTTGCACCGTGGCTGGCTGGCTGATTGGTTCTGCCGTGCCAGGTTGGCTGATCTGCAAGGCCAGGACCAGGTCCTGCAGCAGTGCGATATCGCCGGGGTCAAACTTGTATTGTTGCGCGAAAATTAATGCGTCAGATGCGCTTTCTACTGCTGACGTGCTGCCGAGGTTGGCCAGCTGCCGGGCAGCATTTGCGATATTGTGATCGTGCTGGTAGATTTCAGCCACCATCAGGCTGTAATCGGTGCGAAAGTCAGCCCGCAGTGAGGCTGGGCTGGTATTGACGTATTGAACCGGGTTGACGACCCAGCCATAATACAGGCCAAGTCCTACCCCGGCGGCAATCGAAAGAAAGAAGAAAAACCAGCGTAAGCGCGACATGCACAAATTATACAGGTTTTTTGTCAAACAACCTGCCTATTTGGTAAATCCTGTCTTGGTTTGCGTGAGTTTATTTTCCCCCGTGTTTTCTTTACTTTTCATCCGTGTTTTTTATCCTGGACAGATTCTGACAGTGAGTTTCTTCCTCGGCAAGGTGATTTTCAAAATCATGCTTTCCAGGCTTCCCGTCTGTCAAAGCCCATAATTAATTTACGAATCAATATCCGGGCAGGATACCGGCGGCACCCAGGAACGCCTCCTTACCGTTGCTGCTTTTCAGCCCTGGCGGGGTTCGAAGAGTCCTGCCGCGCCGGGCCTGCCCGGACGGTCGTAAGCATACTCGAACTATCAGTATGTGTCAACAGATGCTGTGCGCTAAATTAATCATAAAAACTACCGACTCAACCATTACAAATGACACAAATACCTTTCAGCTTTGTAATTATTGTGAAAGGATTGAAAAGTCTGTAATATAATACCGAAATATTCTAACCCTATTTGTGCCTGATTTCACAGCTTTGTCCTGATTTTATTCCAAACCAGCCGCCTGGATGAAATTTTAATAATTTATTGGTTGGCAACCAACAATTTATCGCATAACTTGATGTTATGGAGCGAGGATCCAATGACCCAATCTGGTCGCTGCCCGTTGCCGGGCTAAGTCATTGGGGAGCAAGAGCGAAACCGGCCTGGTGTGGTCGGTTGTTTTTTTTAATCCTATTTATTGGAGAAGTAAGTGAGAAAAATGACCCGAGTTTTTCTTTTATTGGTTTTGCTGACAGGATTATGGGCTGCTTCTCCATTTCAGGTAGTCAAAGCAGATTTACTCAAGGCGGATATTAATAATGCAAGTTTCGATGTGACTATCATTTCCCCGGTCATATTTGTCAATGGCACGGCAGAGAAGACAACCACTTTAAGCATTACGATCAAGAACCCGAATGGATTTCAACTGAC
>CAZLJB010000240.1:1641-5580 GCA_964559195.1 uncultured Anaerolinea sp.
ATTCGAATATCGCCACTTTAAAGGCTTACTCGAATGCAACCATCAGCAAGGTTTTTGGCTCATCAGTAATATTTGTCAATGGCACGGCACAGAAGACAACCACTTTAAGCATTACGATCAAGAACCCGAATGGATTTCAACTGACTGGGGCAAGCTGGCGTGACGAAATCCCAACCGGGTTGACGGTCAGTAATCCGGTTACAAGTTGTGGCATCGCTGTCATTAATGGTAATACTATTAATTTTAGTGGTGGAACGGTACCGGCGAATGATGGATCGGTTGATGGGGAGTGTACTGTCACTGTGGATGTGGGCGCGAGTGCGGTTGGAGATTATAACAACCAGATAAAGTCTATGGGATTGATAGCGACCGGAAATGGCGGGACGGTCAGCAATGCCAGTGATTCGAATATCGCCACTTTAAAGGCTTACTCGAATGCAACCATCAGCAAGGTTTTCGGCTCACAGGTAGTTGTTGTTAACCAACCCACAAGCATCAACATAACCGTTTTAAATCCGAATAGCTTCGGGATATCAAATGTGGCTTGGAGCGATGTTTTACCAACAAATATGTCAATTTATATTTCACCAAGCACGGGACAGCCAATCATTTCGACCACCAATTGTGGCGTTGGCCTGGTTACGCCAGATTTTGGAAATCGAATCATTTCTTTTAATAATGGGACAGTCGATGCCAATGGATTCTGCACGGTTTCCGCATATGTTAGCCCGTCCCAGCCTGGCACATACAACAATACCATTGAAGCGCGAGGACTGACGGCGCAAGATATTGTTGGGAATTTAGTCAGCAACTCCAGCGCATCCAATACTGCTGTCTTGAAGGTCTATGACGGAGACATCGGCGTTTCCAAGATCTTCACTCCATCCAGCATCGGGCGCAGTGAGACTTCCCGGTTGAGTCTGACGCTGACAAATAATAATACTTATGGTTTAACAAATGCCGCCTGGACCGACACCTTCCCAACCGGGCTGACGCTTGCAGCCAACCCTAATCTGAGCTCTGATTGCGGCGGCGTGGTGAATGCAGTCGCAGGTTCTTCCAATTTAACACTGACGCGTGGAACGCTGGCTGCTAAAAGCAGCTGTTCTGTGGCAGTGGATGTGGTGGCAAGTGCTTCTGGAACATTTATTAATACAATTACACCTGGTGTGGTTACGGCGGATGGGAATGGCGGTAAATTAAGTAACACATTAGCTGCTTCAAAATCTTTAACAGTAATAACAGCCAGCTATTCGGCTAAAATTCTCAAGGATTTTTCGCCTGCTTATGTGGCTCTTGGTGGTACATCAGTGCTCAGCATTAGCATCTCCAACCCGAATGCTTTTAATTTATCCAGTGCAAGCTGGAGTGATACATTGCCGGCCGGGCTGCTGGTCGCACCTTCGCCTGGGGTGGCGACGACCGGTTGTGGTTCGAACCCGAGTCCGACGGTTTCTGCACTCCCTGGCACTGCGCTGATAGCGTTAAGTGGCGCCAGCGTGCCAGCCAAGGACGCCAGTGGAAATGGCTTGTGCACGGTTACTGTGAACGTGGTTGCAAGCCTGGCTGGCAACCTGATTAATACGATTGCTGCTAATAATTTAATTGCCACTGGGAACAGCAGCACTGTCAGTAACCCAGACCCAGGAGTGAGTGCGCTGAATGTGGCGGTCTTTGATTACAGTGCCCAGATCAATAAGAGTTTCAGCCCTGGGATCATCAATCCCGGGGCCACTTCAACCCTCAGCATTACGCTTTACAACCCCAATACATTTCAATTGACCAATGCCAGCTGGACAGATCACCTTGACAGCCTCCAGCCCGGCATTCTGATTGCATCTACACCGAATATCAAAAACCCCAGCCTGGGGGGCTGTGGTGGGTCAGTTTCCGTGGCTTTGGATGGGACCAGTGTGTCTCTAACCGGGGGTACTGTTCCAGCCAAGGTCGGTAACATAAATGGCCAATGCACCATTTCTGTGGATGTAACTTCCACAACCCAGGGCAATTTGACGAACACCATCCCGAGTGGAGCATTCACTTCCAGCGGGCTGAGCGGTAAGATCATTGGGAATACAGACCCCGCCAGCCGTACCTTGCGAGTTAATCCGATTGCAGCACCTGCGTTGACGAAAAGTTTTGTCCTAAATACGGTTTGGGTCAGGGCTGACAGTCTGATGACTCTCACAATCAAGAATAATGATACTGCCAACGCCATCACCGAGACCTCACTGACGGATGTCCTGCCGCTAGCTTTGGTTGTGTCAGGGACGAGTGCGCCTGATCCAACCAACTGCGGTACGCCCACGATTACTGCGTCTGCTGGGTCGGATATCGTCAGGATATCGAATGCTACAATTGCCGCCGGTGCTACCTGCACGGTTTCGATCTATGTTAAATCTGACAGCCCTGGTTCCTATAAAAACCGGATCGAAGCTGGTGCGATCCATACCCGTCAAGGCGTGACGAACGCCAGCTACGCGGCAGCGGACCTCAATGTGCAGGCCGTTGAAATTAAAAAGAATTTCGAACCGGCAAGTTTTGAGGCCGGCAAAACCAGCATATTGACGATCACATTGGAAAACAGGGATACTCGGGCTTATACCTCTGCGAACCTTACAGATGTTTTACCAGTTCCGTTGGAAGTTGTAGTTGGCGATCCTATCAACAAATACCAGTGTTCACCTGGGGGTGAACAGACAGGTGTACTCGAACTGTCCGGATCACCCACCACCAACACCATCAAACTTGTTAATGGAACCATCCCAGCCGCGGTTGATGAAACCCATTCGACCCTCTGTACCATTACCGTTAAGGTGACAGCTCCCGTAAACCTGGTCACCACCAATACAACGCTCACCAATACCATCGCAATAGGTGCATTAACCACGGCTGAGCATATTACAAACTATTCGGCAGCCAGCAAAAATGTGATGGTGACGCCTTTTGCGATTGTTGTAACGAAATCGTTTGATCTGTCCAGGTTCGAGGTGGGTGGGCAAAGCTCGATGACCATTACGCTTAATAACGGTACCAGCAGCGATTTTACGAATTTATCAATGTCGGATAACCTGGCAGGTACAGGTTTGAAAATTGTGTCGTCACCCATCTCGATCTCAGCCTGCGGAGCAGGGACGCTGACTTCTTCATCAGATGGATTAATGTTGACACTGACGGGTGGTTCTCTGGCAAAGAAAACAACCAGTGATACCACCTGCAGCATGACGGTTCAGGTTACAACAACTGCTGATATTGCCACCCATCCCACGACTCTGACCAATACCATCCCGGTTGGAAATGCTACAGCCGTATATGATACGGATAAAGTTGTAACAAATTTGGCTCCGGCAGTCGATACAATTGATTGGTACACCACCGGACAGGGTCTGACCGGTAAAAAATCATTCAGTACCCAGACCATCCTGGCAGGGGAGACTTCCCTCATGACCATTGAGCTTACCGCCCCGCCTGACCGGGCTGTTAGTAGTTTCACCATGACGGACCACTTCCCTACGGGACTGGTCATGCTCAGCACTCCTTCCAGTTCAGGTTGTGGTGTTGCAGCCCAGGCTGGTACGGATGCCAATGGCGTAATTCTCACCATTACAGGCGGTTCGATCTCGGCTGGAAGTTTGTGCACAATTACGGTAAATGTTACCGCTAATACGCCCGGAGCCTACACAAATACCATCGCGCCGACCGATTTTACCGACGCTACTCAAACTCTGCCTGCGCCGATATCCGACACCCTGACTGTAACCAATTTGAAGATAAGTAAAGCTTTTTATCCTCCAGTGGTTGGCCCAAACGGTCTCTCAACATTGACGATCACCCTGGAGAATACCAACGCCAGCGCAATGACCTCGGTGGCCCTGACAGATTCGCTCACCAGCATGGGGAATACCACCACTGGCGTGGTGGTAGCGCCAGTCCCGAATG
>CAZLJB010000241.1:0-5562 GCA_964559195.1 uncultured Anaerolinea sp.
GCACCGCCATATGCGGCTGTTCCGATAAACCAACCCCAGAATTTTCCAAATTGATCCATCAAACCGTCTTGTAAAAAGCCACGCCAAAAGAATTCTTCTGCCGGGCCAATTACAGTTGTCAGCCTGGTCATCAACTCCTCGCGCGGACGAATCCGCTTGAGCTTGTAAATATCATCAATTTGCTGCCCGCCATTCGGAATAATCAAGCGCGAAACGCGATCGCCGATGTGGAAAATACCATATAAACCGGCAGCGGAAACAAGCCCCCCAAAAACTTCTTTTACTCCGATGCTGGTTTTTCTTAATTCTGGTTGTGTAGCCAGGGAAAGGGAACCCAGGGAAAGCCCGGTGCCGGTCATACGGTCCCAGAATTTTTTCTTCGGGCCACGAAATGTGAGAGCAAACAGCCCAAAGGCTAGCATCGAGCCGAAAATAAGCAATTTTTTGTTTTTTTTCATAGCACATTTCCAATGGCAAGCCCGATCACGAATAATATTCCAAAAGCTGCGTGCAACTGGGCTGTTTCAAGATCAATTTTTGCGATAGAGCGTTGTAAACCATTGGCACCCATGCCTGCTGTATGAATGGACCGGACCAGCAAAGGAAGTGATAACAATGCCAACAAGCTGGTTTGGGGCAATAAGTGGATGAGCACTCCAATGACTACTGCCAGGTAAGCGCCACTTACAAGTGAAACGTAAACGAGGTGCGCCCATTTTCGACCAATAAAAGCGGAAAAAGTTCCAATTCCAAACCGGGCGTCATCAGATATATCCCGCCACTCGTTGCCGTGCAAAATGGCTGTGACAAGAAACCCAATCGGGATGCTAACAATTGCAGGAGAGAAACTAAGTGTACCGGTTATTACAAAGTAAGCGCCCAAAACCATCAATGGTCCCATTAGTATAAAAACCAGCGGTAGTCCCATGGCGCGGTATTTGTATTGGAAAGGTGGGGCAGTGTACCCGAATCCGAGTGACAGGCCAATCAAACCAAGCAGCGCGACCACCCAGCCGCGAGCGGCGATCAGAGCAATCCCGAAAAGCATTGCAATCAGGAATGCACCGAAGGTGAGCATAAAGGCCTCTTTTTCTGAAAGACGGCCTTTTAGTAAAGACAGGCTTGCGCGTGGAGATGTGATTGAATCCACGCCGTTTCGAACATCATAAATTTCATTGGTGATATTCGTCCCAATATGAAGCAAAACTGAGGCTGCTAGTGCAATTAAAAAATATACTAAATCAAATTTCTTATCCACCAAGGCCAGGGCGCCGGCAGCCAACACAGGAATGGCAGATGCCGTAAAACTGAACGGGCGGGCTATTTCAACTGCTGCGCCAAATTTCCGCCAGGCCCGTTCAAAGATATTCAAGGTATCCATTTGTGGGGATAAACCAGCATTTAATACTGTTAGGCCGCTGCCCATGCCGGCTGGTCTCGCGACTTCCTTGTAGGCAGCCGTTCCGTAGAGCTGGCCTGCCTGCAATATTTTTTGGATTTGCTCGTCCTCCTGGATGATGGGTTGCAGGATTGGAGTGGTCATACCGGCTTCATTGTATCGCGCCGCGCCTTCAGCTACTTCATCAGGTGTGCCGCAAAGCATAAATGAATCCAGGACTTCATCCGGGATTAGTTGGGCGGCTTTATGATAATCTTCAGCTCGCCAGGCTGCTGCTATTTGATCACGCAGGGCAGGTTCAAACCCGGCCTGTTCCATCGAAAAGTTGGATAGCACGCTGATCATATAAATTACAAATGGTTCCCGTTTGGCCCGGTTAAGCGCTTCGCGTCGTGATTTGTCCACATGGGTGAGCAGGTAACCGGCAACATCAACTGCGTTTTCATCTCGCCCGGCTTCTACTGCAGCGCTGCGAAGCTTGGCAATCAAGCGCCTCATATTTTGGATGGATTCTGCCGGGCGGGCAAGGTAACCATCTGCTTTTTGACCGGCCAATTGTAAAAAAGGGGTACGGTAGGCTGCGATATAAATAGGAACACGGTGAACTGGTGGGAACATTGGTTGGATGGGGGGCAGGTTTGGCGTCGCCGATGGGATGCGTTGACCTTTCCACATAGCCTGTAGCGTGTCGATGGCTTTACTGACATTGTCGACACCGGCTTGCGGGCTGTACGGGATGCCCATTTGAGCCAGTCGCAGAGGGATGGAAGTGCCAAGTCCAAGTATGATCCGACCAGGGGCAATTTCATCGAGCGCAGAAACTGTCATGGCGATTAAAGCGGGAGAGCGGGTATATACACTGAGTGCTCCCATCGAAACACGAATTTGTGGTACCTGCAGGGCGATGGCAGTGGCGTAGGTAACTGCATCCCTCTCGAACAGGCTGTCATGAATCCAGACAGAGTGGATACCAATTCGGTGAGCGTCTCCAGCCCAACTAATTACATCGGATACTTTTCCCCGAGCTGCAAAACCAATTCCGACTGGCCGCGCAAGTTCAGACATGCAATTCTCCTAAAATTAAAATTAAGTTTCCGGATTATAGACCAGCGTTCAAAACTATGCAATATTCTGCTCTAGCAGTTTGTTAAATATGATGGGTTCTGATCGGTTTTATAATTTCTATATTAAAACTTACCTCTACACTGGTCCAGGGCAGGTAATAGATTGACATCAATCAGATGGAGAGTGTGTGCCTGGGATTTCTTGAGAAGGCTCGATTCTGAGAATAATTGTTGGAAGCGCATGAAGTTATAAAAGACTCTGCAATGTATCCATTAATCTGGGGGCAAATGTCTTTTCCGTTTGAATTCGTTTCTTAATAATGGTTGCCAGGTCTGAACGGGTTGATGGGAAAACCTAAATCTTCCTGCGGCAGAATTTAGCCTAACGGCATTGAACTTCAGCTTGGCGAATCGTGCGGTCGGGTGGTTAGTTTAATTCTATTCCCGGAAAAACTTCGAAGCAGGTTTTCGCGGTTTTCATAGGCTGCCTGACCGAGAATTTGTTCCATGCCGAGCAAAACGCCACCAACAACTGGGGGTGCCTTAAGGCGCACAAGCTGTGCATGAGGAGCTGTTAATAGAATTGTTTTTCGCATACTTTCTGTCATCAGAGGATGCCCGTCATAAACACTACCGATTAAAACAACTTCGACCGGCTCATCCTCAAGCCCAAGTTGGCGAATTACTCCGCAAGCCATCTGCCCAAGTTCGTCCCCGGCCCAGCGCAGCACATTTAGCGCCTCAGGGTCGTTGTTCGCTGCTACCTGGAAAACATCCATGACAAAGGAATCATCGATTTGGTATTTTTGAATATACATGCCCTCAATCAATTCATCCAGGCTACCTGCGCCGGTTTTTTGAAGAAAGGCTTGTGAGAGTGCAGTTGCCGGGCCGCGTTTGTTCCATTCAAAGGTGACGGCGCGCATGGCGCGCATCAGAATATCATAGCCGCCTGCATATTCACCGGACCATTGGGTTGCACCACCCACCATGCGTGCTTCTGTGTGACGGTCCTTTCCCCACCCCCTGCAATTACAGCCGGTTCCTGAAACTACGGATACCCCCCAACCCTGGTTTGCCCCTGCAAAAATCCCAAGCGTGGCGTCGTTGACAATCTCAATCGGGCAGTTAAATCCGATTGGTTTAATTGCCCCAAGGATCATTTCGCGCTGACTGAGCCAATCATAACCTGCCAACCCCAAACCCACACTAGCTACCTGGCTGATGGTTAGATTAGACATGTTTAATGCCTGACCAATTGCGGTTTCCAGGGTGGCAAATAATCCATCCAGCCCGATTGATTCCCAGTTACCCGGGCCTCCTGTTCCGAAACCGCAAGCCAGACCATTTTGATCTGATATCAATGCGTGTGTTTTTGTCCCCCCCGCATCCACCCCAAGGTAGAATTGTCTATTATTATCCATCAACAGTTTACCTTTACTGATTATTTTTCTGAAAGTTATTCGATATTCCGGAAAAAATATTAATGATGTCTGGTCGTTAATTGCTGCATATGGAATCTTTCAATTTCCGGTAGCCAATCATCTGAATGCCAGAATCCTTGCGCAGCAGAGCGCGGCAGCATGTTTGGGACATGATGGTTCGCACCAGCGGCAAGATAGGTCTGAATAAATTTGGGATGCATAATGGTGCCCATATGTGAGTCTATATGTGTAACATCGATGCCTGCCGCAAGAGCGCGTTCCACCTGAGCGCTTATCTCCGCCCCAACGGCGACCGGATTGGCTAGCTCAAATACTTCCAGTTGCGTTGCGGGGAAGTACCCATCCTTATCCATTAATCCTGATTGTTGGTTTCGAGTTGAAACCGGACCCCAGCGATAAGCATCCCATTCCGCGTTAAGTGTGGCATGGACACCCATATCCACTTCCGGATTTTTGCGGCAATAGTCTGCTGTGGCCGGGAACCAGGGGCAGGGTACCATGACGGCACCTGAAGTAATTGTGCCAAAGTCCCATAAGTCATCGAGAGCTTGAAGTGAGGCCTGGCACATTCCGATGTCATCGGTGTGAATAATCACGAGGCGATCAGTATCCTGATATCCGAGCTTGTTAAGCAAAGGGTTTGGTTTCCTGTTATCTTCCATTTTGATTATCCAAGTTCTACAACTTTACCTGTTCGACTGGATTCGTACGCAGCATCTACCACACGCATATTGGTCCAGCCTTCCAATCCGCCCGGGACAGGGGTTGTGTCGCTCTGAATACATTTAAGAAAATATTGCATTTGGTCGTCATACATCACTTGAGGTGTATCGTCTGAGCGGCTTTCTGCAAAGTTGCCGTTGTCAACCAAAAGCTTGCGATTTTCGGTGAGAGGGTCTGGAATTTCAATCCGGGTTGGGAAAAGAGAAGCGAATCCATTCTGGCCGTATAGTTGAGTCCCTGAACACTGTTGATCGGCATGAGGTTGCCACCAGCCTGATTCGATATAAGAAGTGGTGCCGTTATCCCAATTTACCAGGATAACGCCAGTGTCATCCACATCGAAGTTACCATAATTGGTGCTGATTTTGGCGTAAACGCTGACCGGGTTGGGATCGCCTAGCAGAAAGCGTACCGTATCGAGAGCGTGAATGCCCATATCAGCCATAGCCCCGCCACCCGCAAGTTTTTTCTGTGCAAACCATCCAGAAGGCCCCCAATAGACATGCACACCGCAACCCTTGGTATGGATGATTTTTCCTATCTTTCCGGAAGCGACCTGGTTACGCAACCAGATGCTTTCATGATCAAACCGGAAACAGTGCGCTACCATTAGAATGTTCCTGGTTTCTAGAGCAGCTTTGTACATTGCGGCGGCTTCGGTGGCATTCATTGCCATCGGTTTTTCAACCATAACATGTACACCGGCGTGTAGCGCAGCGATAGTCTGTTCAGCGTGGAGATAGTTGGGGGTCGAAACGATCAATGCATCCAGGTCACCATCTTTTAATAGATCATCAAGATTAAGATATTGCCTTTTAATACCAAAATCGGTTCCAAATTTTACGAGGGACTCTGGTTTGTGATTGACGACTGCCACCAAATCGGAGATCGGAAGAGCACACGTCTGAACTCCAGTCACCTGAAGCTATCT
>CAZLJB010000242.1:0-5562 GCA_964559195.1 uncultured Anaerolinea sp.
TGCTCTTCATAGGCCTGGGTACTGGCAGCGTGATGGGTGACCAGATCTGTGGCACTGTCGATGATGTAAAAGCGCTCCGTGGCGGTTTTCTGCTGCTCATCCCAAAAGGTTTCCATCAGGCACAGGTGCGGTTTGCCAGAGAAGATGCCGCTTTCGGTTGAATACCACATGGCGGGTTGATTGCCAATCTGGTCAACTGCATCCAGGCTGGAAGCTTCCAGCAGCAGGATGCCACCTGGCTTGAGCGAACGGTGGGCTTTTTCCAGAATCAGGCGCGCATCCTCCGGACGGACCAGGTTGAGAGCACCAAAGATGTAGATCACTAGATCGTATTCGGAGCCGAAATCTGCGCTGCGGATATCGGAAAGCAGATACTGGCAGCCGGCCGGGGCGTTCTGGTTGGCGTAGTGGATGGAGGCCGGCGCAAAATCAATGCCAGTGCAGGTGTGGCCCAGTTTTGCCAGGCGGGCGGTGTAGAGCCCTGGACCGCAGCCCAGGTCAAGAATTTTGCCGGTTTTCCCGCGCAGCAGTTGGCGGTGGATCCAATCGACGTGTTTCTTGATAAGGGTCTGTGGACGACTGGCGGCATCATGATCCTGGGCCAGGTGTTCTTGCAGGATGCGTTCGGAAAAAGCGGGATCATCCCACGGGATTCTTTCGCCTTCGGCCCACGGTTTTGGATCCATGTTGCGTTTTAGAATATCCTGCAGGTTCATTTCTTGCGCTCCAGGCTTGCTGAAACTGGGTGTTTGGCATGGCATGCTCAGATTAATCTCTGCGCCTGGCGGATTGTTGCCATAAAACAATACCAACCTAAACACCCGCGGGTTGATCTGTTATTGATTTTTCAACGAAAACGTCCCGCAGGTATCGGATGGGTGTGGGGGTTGCAAGTACCAACTTACGGGACGAATGCGGATCAGATCAATCTTAATATATCAGGCCAGAGCCTTTTGCAAGCGCTCCAGGCCTTCTTGAAGGGTGGCGCGTGGGCAGCCGAAATTGAGACGTACGAAGTTTTTTCCGCCGGTACCAAAGGCGGCGCCATCATTGAGCGCAACTTTGGCTTCTTTCAAAAAGAAGTCGAAGGGGCTGCCGCTGATTTTTCCGCTGGCGACCAGCTCATTGCAATCCAGCCAGGCCAGGTAGGTGGCATCCGGACTGGTGATCTGGATGCCGGGCAGGTTTTGTTCGACAAAGTTGAGCATGAAATTGCGGTTATCGGTCAGGTAGGCGAGCAGTTCGCTCAGCCAGCCGTCACATTCGCCGGAAAAAGCCGACTGGGCGGCCACCTGGGCCAGGCTGGAGACATGCAGTGTCATGCGTTCGACGGAGGTCTTGAAGCCTTTGCGCAGTTCAGGGTTGGGAACGATGGCGAAGCCACAGAACAGACCGGCAATGTTGAAGGTTTTTGATGGGGCGATCAACGTAATGCTTTGATCTGCAATTTCGGGCGAGAGTGTCGCCAGGGGGGTATGCCGTACACCATCCAGCAGCAGCTCGCTGTGGATTTCGTCGGAGACCATGATGGTGTTGTTTTTCAGGCAGTAATCCGCCATCTTGAGCAGTTCGGCGGGCTGGTAGACCTGGCCGCTGGGGTTGTGTGGGTTACAGAGCAGGAACATTTTGCTTTGGCTGCCACCTGAGTTGAAGGCATTTTCAAAGCCGGTCCAGTCAATTTCATAATGCAGGCGCTGGTTTTCGACCACCCTGTTCAGGCGGGCTTCCTGGCGAATGACGCCCAGGTTTTTTTGAATGTCATTGAAAGGCATATAGACCGGGGTCTGGATGATGTATCCGTCGCCTGGCCGGCAGAGGCTGTTTGCTGCAGCGTAGAAACCGCTGACTAAACCGGTGACCGGGACGACACTTTTTTCATCGACATCCCAATCGTATAACTTTTTCAGGCGGTCTGAAACAGACTTCAGCAAGGCCTGCGATGGCATTTCGTAGCCAAAGACGCCATGCTCCACCGCCTTGTGCAGTGCCTTCTGGATGGGTTGCGGCACACCGAAATCCATGTCCGCCACCCACATCGGCAGGACGTCTTCGGCATAAGCTGTCCACTTGATGGAATTGCTATGACGGCGGTCAATAATTTGGTCAAAATCGAAGGGCATAAGATGGCTCCAGAAGCTATGGTTTTTGGGTTTCACCGGAATGGCTTGATCCGGCTTTCAGCGCAGGGCGGAATTGAAAAAATCTAACAGGTACTGTTGGTATTCTTGTGGGTGGGATACCGGCCCTTCACAATGCCCGATATCTGGGATGTTCCAATATTGCTTTGGCCCGTTGGCGAGTTCAAAGTAGGCCTTGATGCGGGAAGATTCGCTGCCCTGGCCGGTGGAAATGAAAAGGATCGGGCGAGTGCCGTAATCCTGGATGGCCTGGATGGTACTGGTGGGGGGCAAGGCGCCAGAGCGCAGCATAACGAGGGGATAGTATAACGCGATTACGGGCAGGCTGAGAGGGTCGCTCAGGCTGAATTGCGGCAGGTTTTCAGACCAGTGCAGCGGGCTGGGGGCATCCAGCGCGACTGCCTGGATGGAGGACAGCCCGACCGAGCCGGCCAGCGCAATTGCGGCGCCAATCGAACAGCCATACGCGCCGATCCTGAGGTCTTTTTGACGCCCGGTCAGCCAGTTGGCGGCTGCGCGCAGATCGGGAATATCGCGCCAGCCAAGCGACCTGACCTGCCCTTCGCTTTCGCCACTGGCGCGCTGGTCGTACATCAGCAGGCCGTAGCCGTGTTTGAAGAGCATCTCCGCCACGGGCAGGGTTTGCCTGCGATCGGCGTAGTAGCTGTGGATCAGGATAATGACGGTTTTGCCGCGCGGGGGAATGTACCAACCGGAGAGTTTCAGACCATCCAGGCTGTTGAAGCTGATATTCTCATAATTTGCGCCGAAGCGGGCGGGTGTTTGGCAGCAGACGACGGATTTAAGGGGCCTACTGACGGCATTTGCCAGCCAGGCGGCCGGAAGGCAGACCAGGCTGGCGAGCGTCAGCAGGCTGGTGATTACGATTATTTTAAGATAAAACCGGAGTGGTCTGAATGGTCTGGCTGGCATGGCTGTGGGTTATCAAATTTGGATTGCCGCGCGAGTGGTTTTTTTGTTGCATTGCGTTATGGGCATTGCCAAATGGGTGTGGAAAGAATTTTTATGGCCAGCATTATTATGCCAGAAAAACAGCGATCCATCCCGCAGAATGCGGTTTTCGAGCCTGTCAGGTAATTAAACCACCACTTTTGCAGCAAGCAAATCCGAGGTTTTCAGGATTTGCATCTATAAAAACACTTTACGGCCCCCGTTAGCGTGTTTTTTTCAAAGCCTGATTAATTTAAGCCACAAAGTTGGGATGCGCTTGATTTTTTCCCAGGTGCCCAGGCTGGCACGCATGGAAAAAACGTCATAATCGTTGTTCTCTATCGCTTCGAGGATGCCCTGGTAGAAATCTGAAGCGGCGCCGATTGACATCTGCCCATCGCGTTCCAGATATTTAATACCTTGTGCGGCTTCAGCATATAACCGGCGGGTTCGTTTGATTTGGAATTTCATAAAAGCGCGCCAACGTTCATTAACCTGCCCATTCGCCAGGTCGTTTTCGCTGATTCCAAAGGCATCCAGTTCTTGCACCGGCAGATAGATACGCCCATTGCGGAAATCTTCACCGATATCGCGCAGAATATTGGTCATCTGGAGTGCGACGCCCAACTTGATGGCATACGGCGCAGCCGTGCTGGATTTGAACCCGACGATGTACATACTCATCAGCCCGACTGTTGAAGCCACCCCGTAGCAATATGTAGTCAGCTCGTCAAAGGTTTGGTAACGCACCCGCCCCAGGTCGCTTGAGACCCCATCAATTAGCTGCAAGGCATATTGGGTAGGGATGTGATACCGGCTGCGGGCATCGGTCCAGGCCTGCCCGACCAGGTCATCAGGGCGTGGATGGACGAGACCCTTCACCAGGCCGCGCCAGTAATCCAGTTCAACAGCGCGGCCGATCAGGCTGCCTTCATCGACAATATCGTCAACCGTACGGCAAAATGCGTACAGCGCGCGAACTGCGGAGCGCTTTTCCTCCGGCAGCAATCCGCTGGCCATGGAAAAAGATTTGCTATGATGGGCGGCAATCCTGGCGCACAGCTCATACGCTTTTTCCAGCCCCGCGTCCCCAGCCCAATAAGAATTAACCGGATGGGTGGAAGGATTTGAAATTTGCCCGGCCATATTGATTAAACGGTGCTCCCAGTGTGTTTCCAGCATAGCTACCTCCATTTTGAACGATAGTAATATTTTATCCAGAGTCCACTATTTGTCAAGGTATTGTAAAGAAATAGTCTATATTGGCCTTGACAAAAACTAGACAAATGTTATACTTTGCGAAATTCAGGAAAGAAAAAACCAAATTTTTTATTTAGTGATTAATGTGCTTTCCTGGTCCTGTTTTTTACTCACGTGTGTGATCTTGATGGAGAAGTTTTATTATGTCGAACAAACCTGCTGCTGTTGTGATTGGAGCCGGGATCGGTGGAATAGCGACTGCTGCCCGCCTGGCAAGGAACGGTTTTTCTGTAACGGTTTTGGAAAAGAACAGCATGCCCGGTGGGCGCTGCGGTCAGATTGTGCGGGATGGTCACCGCTTTGATATTGGACCAACCCTGCTATTGATGCCCGAGGTCTGGGAAGAGACCTTCCGGGCGTTGGGTGAAGATATGAGCGAACATTTGCAGATTACGCGGATTGATCCAACTTATAAAGTTCACTTTGATGATGGCTTGCAGCTCCAGCTCACATCCAACCTGGGAGAAATGCAGAAGCAGCTGGAAAAAGTCGAGAAAACGGCTTTCCAGGGTTTTCTGAGTTATATTGCGGAGGGCAGCAAGCATTACAAGGTTTCACTCGAGAAGTTTGTGGGACGTAATTTTTATTCCATTTTTGAGTATTTCAGCCTGGCGAATTTGCCCCTGCTTTTTCAGCTCAAGGCGTTGGTAAAGCACTATGCCAATACCGGCAGGTATTTTAAAGACGAACGCCTGAAGGCAGCCTTTACTTTTCAAAATATGTACCTGGGTCTCAGTCCCTATGATGCGCCCGCCACATATTCCCTGTTGCAGTACACCGAACTGGCCGAAGGGGTATGGTTCCCCAAGGGTGGCATGTATAAAAGCATCCAGGCCCTGGTCGGGATAGCCGAAAAGCTGGGTGTGCGTTTTGTTTATAATGCACCTGTTAAAACCATCAGCGCCTCTGGCAGCAAGGTGGAGAGTGTCGTCACTGAAGATGGGCAGGTTTACCCTGCCGACCTGTTCGTGGGCAACGCCGATCTGCCGTATATCTATAAAGAACTGCTGCCAAAAAATGCCGAAGCTGCCAAATTGGAAAAGAAGCTTTATACCTGCTCGACGATCATGTTTTACTGGGCGGTTGATAAGCAATATCCTGAGGTTGCACTTCACAACGTTTTCCTGGCTGGCGACTATAAAGCATCCTTTGACCAGATATTTAACGATCACAAGCTTCCGGCGAAGCCTTCGTTTTATGTGCATGCCCCGGC
>CAZLJB010000243.1:0-1276 GCA_964559195.1 uncultured Anaerolinea sp.
CCACTCTTTCCCTACACGACGCTCTTCCGATCTGTTCTGAAGCGCTGCTGGCGGGTGGAATTTGAGCTTCAGGCTGTGCGCTGAACCAGTCTGGGACAGGCTGATTGTTTTCAACAGTCGCCGGAGTGGCCGGCGTGATTGGAGAATTGTTGGAAGTGTCTTGCGAAAGTGATCCCAGCCAGGCCAGGGCGTCGTCCGGTTCGGAAGCGCTGCTGGTGGGCGTGGTTTGAGATGCGGGCTGTTCAGAGATCCAGGCCGGGGCGGCTGGATTATCTTCTGACGGGCGGGCGGCGGCGACGGGGGTTGCTTCTGGAGTAGTCTGGCCCAAGGAGCCCAGCCAGGCCAGGGCGTCGTCCTGTTCGACGGATGGGGTTTGAGATGCGGGCTGTTCAGAGATCCAGGCCGGGGCGGCTGGCATATCTTCTGCCGCGTCGGCGGCAGCGACGGGGGTTTCTTCTATAGTGGTCTGGCCCAGGGAACCCAGCCAGGCCAGGGCGTCGTCCTGTTCGGCGGATGGGGTTTGAGCGGCGGGTTGATCTTTTGCAATGCGCTGTGGGCTGGTATCGGCCTGTGAAGGTGTCACAAGGGCGGGCTGGATCAATTCGGCCGGCGGGTTGAAAGGTTCATTGGCGGGTACAGGTGGGGGCTGAACGAATGATTCCAGCCACTGCATGGCTTTATCCTGTTCAGCAGCTGGTATGGAAGCTTCAGACGCAGGCTGACCGGCTATCTCGGTAGCCTGGTTCGAATCTGCATCGTTGATTTTCCCGGCCATCAGCATATCCAACCATTTAAAGGCTTCTTCCTGTTCAGAATCAGCGGGTTGGGA
The DNA here is from genome assembly GCA_964559195.1 of uncultured Anaerolinea sp. Lineage (GTDB taxonomy): Bacteria > Chloroflexota > Anaerolineae > Anaerolineales > Villigracilaceae > UBA5195. Next base: position 830 of record CAZLJB010000243.1, read on the forward strand.
GACTGAATTGGCCTGGGCGGTAACTTCTGGAATTTCGCCGATCCGATCCAGGCTGCTGCCAGAACTATCAGCCTCCTGGCCTGGTTCTTCGGATGTGGCTTCCAGGTCATAGGTGGGTTGATCGAGTGAACCCAGCCAGTCTAGATCTGTATCCGGCTGTTGGGCGTTTTCGCCGGGTTGGGATGAAAACTGACTGAGCCAGGCGGAACTGTCCGTCACATCGGAGGTGGGATTAACCACTGGAGTAGGGCTGGCAGGAGTGTTTTGAGCGACCGGCGGTTCAACTGCAAGATCCTTCATCCAATCCGGCGTGCTGGCGAGGGCATCAACTTCCAGAGTGCTTGCGCTGGTATGTTTATCTTCAGCGGCCGTCAAAGATAGGCTTTCTGTTTTTTCAGTGCTGAGCGGAACATCCGGGCTGGATGCTGCTGGCAACTGGGTGGCAGC
>CAZLJB010000243.1:1376-5555 GCA_964559195.1 uncultured Anaerolinea sp.
GGTTTCCACGGCCGGGCTGGCTGGTGTTAAAGCCTGTTCTGAATCATTTAGCCAATCGGGTAGTTCCGTTTCGGCTTGATTCTGCATGGGTGTCAGTTCGTCCAACCAGGATAGGTTCTGATTGGGTGCAGCCGGGACGCCAGACGAGTCGACGATTGGCTTATCCAGCCAATCCAGGTTTTCAGCCGCGGCGGGGGTGCTGGCCAGGGAGGCTGGGCTCTCCGGTGCAGGCGTTCCGAGACTATCCAGCCAGTCAAAATCGGCCTCAACAGCCGCCTGGGGGATTGGCTCGCTGGTGGGCTCAGTCGTGCTGGCGGGCGCCATAGCCTTTAACCAGGAAGGTATTTCGGCTGCGGCCAGTCCTTCTGCGGAGGATGTATTTTGTTCTGGTTGATCGAATTGGGGGATTTCTGGTTGGGCTTCTCCGCTGGCTGGAGCCCAGCCGGATTGCTGCATCCAATCTGGAATTCCAGGGCCGGATTGCGAGCTGCTGGCTGATACCGGGTTGTTTTCAGCGGGATCTTGACCCGGTTCCCATTCCAGGTGTTCGGTCATCACTGTATTTTCAGGCACATTTGGGGTATCGAAGGTCGATCCACTGGCAGCCGTTGCATACGGATCGAGGGAGTGGATGCGGCGCTGATATTGTTCCAGCCCCTGAGCCATGCTGGTGCCGGGCAGCAGTTCCACCAGGATACGGTTGCCCTCCAGGCTGTATGGATATAAATTAAGCAGTTCAATACTGGCTTCAACGGCCTCGTTTTTCATGCCAGCCCGGAAGTAGGCGCGCGCCAGCAGGGCCTTCATATCAATGCGGGTTTCATCATCCATCAGGACGGATTTTATTTCAGTAATGGCTTGCTGGTATTCGCCGGCTTTTAAGTATATTTGCGCCAGCGCTCCGCGGGTCAGGTGGATGCGCTCTGGCTCAACACCATCCCGGCGTCCATACAGATGCCGCAATTCGCCCTGAATGCCACCGTTGGTGGAGTTGATTTCAAAGGCGCGTTCCATGTGCCAGATCGCTCCGCTCAGGTCGCGTTTTTCGTCGTTGATGATGCTCATGCCCAGGTGCGAGACGAAATCGTCTGGCACGGCCAGCAGCACTCTCAGAAAAATATCCGCCGCATCAGTATAACGATGGGCTTCCAGATAGGCTTTTCCCATCAAGCGATATGTTTCAAGGTGCTTGGGGAAGCTCTTGAGGATGTGCATGCAGTGAGCTACAGCCTCATCCGTATGGCCCTGGTCAATCAGGGATTCGATTTCTCGGTTATAGGCGCGTAGGGCAACTTTTACCATGGCAGAACTCCAGTTTCTAAAGGCACCAAACTAGAATAAGCAATAACATCATTGATAAAACAAAGCTAGAGGCCTGACGACAGCCTGACTGAAAGTGTGTGCTGCCAGGACCGCAGCCCGGGCCTGTTTGAGTTTTTCCGGGTCGTTGGCGTGCACAATAAAGAGTGGTTCTCCCGTTTGAACCTGCTCACCAACCTTGTGCAAGATTTCAAAACCGACAGCATGATCGATTGGGTCGCCTTTTTTGGCGCGACCGGCTCCCAGGTCAACAGAAGCTTCGCCGATCAGGCGGGCATGCACCTGGGCCAGGTAACCAGACTGGGGAGCGGATACGATTTCAACGTAGCGTGCCCGCTCCATTTTATCAGGCTGGTCGATGAAGGAAAGATCGCCAGCCTGGGCCAGTACAAGCTGTCGCAGCTTCTCAAAGGCAGAGCCGTTTTGGATGGCCGCCTCGGCCAGCTGGCGGGCCGAGGCCAGATCGGCTGAACGGCCGCCCAGCACCAGCATGTGTTCGCAAGCCACCAGGCAATGCTCTCTGAAATCGGCAGGCCCACCGCCATGCAGGATGGCGATGGCTTCCTGCACCTCCAGGACATTGCCAACTGCAAATCCGAGTGGCTGGTTCATATCAGAGAGCAGGGTTCGCACTTTACGACCGGCCAATTCGCCGATGGAGACCATAGTGTCTGCCAGTTGGCGGGCTTCATCCAGGGTTTGCATGAAGGCGCCCAGGCCGGTTTTGACGTCCAAGACGATGGCGGTGGCCCCGGCGGCGATTTTCTTGCTCATGATCGAAGATGCGATCAATGGAATGGATTGGACGGTGCCGGTTACGTCGCGCAGGGCATAAAACTTGCCATCCGCGGGGGCCAGGTCCAGCGATTGACCGGTCAGCACGAGTCCGGTTTGCTTGAGCTGGCGTTTGAATTCTTGTGTGCTGAGGTTGACCCGGTAACCGGGGATTGATTCGAGTTTGTCAATTGTACCGCCGCTGAAGCCCAGCCCGCGGCCCGACATTTTGCCGCAGGGCAGCCCGCAGGCTGCCACAATTGGCAGGACGGCCAGGGTGGTCTTGTCACCCACGCCGCCGGTAGAGTGTTTGTCGACTGCCACATCGACAATGCCGGAAAGATCGAGGATCTGCCCGGAGCGCGCCATCGATAGTGTCAGGTCAGTGGTCTCGCGCGGGGTCATGCCGTTTAGCAAAACTGCCATGGCCCAGGCCGCGGCCTGATAATCGGTTATTTCACCCTGGGTGTAGCCCTGTACAAAAAAGTCGATCTCTTCTGGGCTGAGTTCCTGTTTATCACGTTTTTTGATGATGATATCAATGCTGCGCATGAGACTCCTGATAAAACTTATTCTATTGTAACTTAAATTTCCCTGACCTGTCTGATGCAATGCAGCAATTCTCATTATGGTTTTTACAAAACGCCAAAACGGCCCCCTCCCAGCCTCCCCCAAATCAAAACCCGATTTGGGGGAGGAGAACCCCACTCATCATCTAATTTTTAGTTCCTTCCCCTAAATCCTGTTCTTGGATTTGGGGCTGTTTCGCCCAGGTGCTTTTCCTGGGAAGGCGGGGGATGGGGGCCCAAACACAGGCAAAAAGGCAGCAACTCTGTAAAAAAGTGAGTTCAAAAACCTGTTTTTAGCTTTTCATAAGGCCTAAATTTCATAATGAGAATTGCTAGTATTTTAAAGGTCTGCTTACACTTTCTGCGAAATACAGTATAATCCTAACAGGTCATAATGATCTGTTAGGAGAATCAAATGGAAAACATCAGCGTGTCAGATGCAAAAAGCCATTTTTCAGAATTCCTGTCCAGGGCTGCCAGCGGCGAACGGTTCATTATCATGCGCCGTGAGCGTCCGTTGGCTGCGATCATTGGCGCGGGAGAACTTGCGCAGCTTGAACATTCAGCAGAGATTGCACGAAAACTGGCGCAAGCGCTTGGGCAATCCCCCGCATTGCTGAAGAGCATCGCGGATGGTGATGTTCACCCTGCCATGGCAGCCTTTGGGCTATGGAAAGATGAAGATAACCTTGTCGATCTGGAAGAGAAAGTACGCATCAATCGAAATCGGGTATCATCCAGAAAAAGAGTCGATTTATGAAATTGTTGGATAGCGATCACTGTATCGCGATCCTGCGCAGCAAACTGGACTTACGTGAACATATCAGCCCGGATGAACAGCTCGCCACAACCGCAATCAGCGTAGCAGAGTTGATGCTTGGGGCCAACCGTTCGCTCCGCAAGGTTGAAAACCTGGCCAGTCTGGATATTCTGCTTTCGTCACTGCTGGTTCTTTCTTTTGATGAAGCGGCGGGTAGAGTATTTGGCGATCTTAAAGCTGAATTAGAAGCCAGTGGCGAGATTTTGGATGACCTGGATTTGCAAATCGCCAGCATCGCAATTGAGAATAACGTTCCACTAATCACAAATAAGACCAGGCACTTCAGTCGAATTGCCCAGCTGCAACTCCAAAACTGGATGCAATAAATCCATTCCAAAATAGAGAAGAAACGCCAAACAAGCACAACCCGCCTGGTGAGAGGCGGGCTGTGCTTGTTAACGTGGACAATTTATTATTCGGAAACCGCCCGGCGCTTTGTCAGAGGTGATCGATCCTGACCATGCTGGCAACGATTTGGTTGATTATGATTGATTCGCGCTAAAGTGTGTTCAAAAATACCGTACTCGGCCGGAAATGAATCACTGCCCGCCAGGTGGTGGAAGATTGGGGCGGGGCTTGGGTTATTGACAAAGGGCTTGCGTATCGGCAAGCGTAGGGGCGGGTCTTGCGTATCGGCAAAGGTGGCTGGCAAGCGAGCAAGACCCGCCCCTACAAGCCCGCGAGCAAGACCCGCCC
>CAZLJB010000244.1:0-5548 GCA_964559195.1 uncultured Anaerolinea sp.
GCCAGGCCCGCCAGGCAGCCGCCCTGCAAAGCTCCGAAAAAGCCCAGGCTGCTGGCAAAATCAGCCCTGAAAAAGCCCAGGCTGCCGGCAAAATCAGCCCTGCCCCAACCAGGCATATCAATCTTCAGGCCTGAGCCTGGCAAACTCCCACCCTTCATAAACCCTTCTCTTCACTTGCTGCGCTCGCGCGCCAGTTGCACTCCACTCACGCCCAGCTCCAGCACAATCATGCCTGTCAGTACCAGCCAGGACTTTATGAGTTGATCCGGGCTGTAGTCAAGATGCAGGTCAGCCCTGGCATCCGGGTGATTGACGCACACCAAGCGCGCCGGGCTGCTGCCGGGCTGGTTGTCACACAGGATCGTGTCCTCGGCCAGTTGGGGCAGACCTGCGCTCAACCCCAGGGCCGTTGCAGACCAACGCGTCGCAGTTAGATAAGAAAGCATTTCCAGCGGGCTGCCGCGCAGATCAAAAACCGGACCGGCGAAAACAACCTGCAGGAGCAGCACCAGCGCCACCAGGCTATTCGCCATTTCAGTCGACCGGCTGAAAGCCGAGATCATAAATCCCAACCCCAACCCCGCCAGCAGGCTCAATAACAGGCTGATCAGCATCTCTAACCCGCTGGGTAAATAAACACCGGCTCTTGGGAAATCAATCCCCAGCAATAAAACCAGGAATAAGAGCAGCACCTGGAAAAAACCAAAGACTTTATATATGAGCAGCTTGCTAAAGAAATAAGGCAGCACCTGTAGATTGGCCATTCGCTCGCGCAAATAAGCCGGACGCTCTCTTACCAGGGCGCGCGAAGTCAGGAACAAACCCGTCAGGACCGCCTCCAATCCCATCACCAACAAAAAGATGTTGGCTTTCGCAGCTGGCATGTAATTTCCGAACAGATTCCTGGCAGCCCCCACCGGGTCGGCATGGATCAACGGATTACCGGTCAACACCTGGCGTGATCCACCCACTACCAGCAGCAGCCCCAGCACAGGCAGCAGCAGCGCCATTAACGCCAGGTTGAGAGGTTCATTCAACAACACGCTGACTGCCCGTTGAGTCAACAGCCAAAACTGTTTCAACTGCTCTACCAGGCCCAGGCCCGCCCCAGACAGCGCCTGTGAGGCTGTCGATTTCGCCGAAGCTCGCCGGTCCAGCACATATTTCTGATAAACCGCGGGCCGGCCCTGTTGGTAAATCCGGCGCCATTTCTCCCCGTTGTGCTCAATCTTATCGTGAATATCGGCAAACTCAGCCACTTCAAAGAAATTCAGAGCCTCCTGGGTTGGACCAAAATAAACCATTTGACCCGCTTCCAAAACTGCAACCTGGTCGGCCTGGATGATATTCCCGCTGGCCTGCGTCCTCAAGATCACCGTCCGGCCTTCATCAGCCACACGCCGCAGGGTATTCAGCAGCTTCTTTTCCGCCCCAGCATCCAGCCCCAGACTGGCATCCTCAATGTAGATTAACCGGGGATCCGCCAGCAGTTCTGCCGCCAGGTTGGCACGCTTACGCTGCCCAGCCGGCAGCAGTTTAATTTTCGTCCGGCGCAAGGCCTGGCTGTTTAAAGAAACCGTCTCCAGCGCAGACCGGATCCGCTCTTTGCGCTCAAGCGGGCTGATGCTGGCCGGCAGACGCAGCCGGGCGGTGTAATCCAGCGCCATTTCAACACTCAGACTTTCCGGCAGAATATCCTGGCCGGGTAAATAACCCAGCTGATTCCTGAATTGCTCATAATCCCTGTAAAAATCAGTTCCATTTACCAGCACCTGCCCAGCCTCGGGCCGCTTGCCCACCAGGGCCTGCAGAAGGCTGCCCCGGCCCGGGTTGTCACCCAACAACACCACAAACTCGCGCGGCAGTACCGAGAAATTGATATCATCCAGCAGGCGTTTCCGACCAGCGCGCGTTTCCACTTCCCGCACGAGTCCAATTACATCCAGCCGCATGCCATCGCTCTGATATGGACTGACCTGTCCATTTTGAAAAAGCAGCACATACGTCCCGATCCGGATCAGGTTGCCATCCTGCAGCTCCACGCTTTTAACACGCCGGTCATTTACAAAAGTACCATTGACACTGCCCAGGTCTTCCAAGACCCAGCTGCTGTCTTGCCGGCGTATGGCGGCATGCCGGCGGGAAATTTCCGGCGCGCCCAGGTGAATATCACACTCATCCGCGCGACCAATCACCAGCGACCCGGATGACACGATCGCCACCGGCGAGCCCGATAACGAAAAGCCATCCAGCGGTGCGGCCGGTTCCAGCGGGTTGCAAAAAGTCAGGCTGAGCGAAATCCCATAGCTCTCATCCCCCAGACGAATAATAGAACGATCATGAATGGGTGTGGCAACCAGTGCGGGCAGAGCCTGATTATTTACCAGGCTGCCGTTAGCGCTGCCCAACTCGGTGATCGAAAATGCCGCCCCCACCCGTCGCAGTTCAAAATGGCGCGCAGAAATAAATGGGAAAAATAAGGGCAAGTCTGCGCGCTCATCCCGCCCAATCACTGAAATTTCCTTCTCAATGGCAAAATAACCTATCTGCCCAGCCGGCAGACGCACCATTAAGAATGGCCCGCCGGAAGGTGGCTCCATGCGCAGTTTTTCCATGGCCGCCACCGCCACCGGCTCCACACTGGGGCTCCGCAGCTGCAGCTCGGTGCCCTGGTAGAACTTGATCTGCACTTCCTGTCCGGCCTCCACCATCCCAAACCGGATCTCATCGCCATCTTTAAGCATGGCGTTTTCCACCATCTGCCCATTTAAAAGCACACCGTTTCCACTACCCAGGTCCTGCAATTGGTAACCTTGTTCCAGACGGCGGATCTCAAAATGCCGCCGCGAGATTGATTTAAACTCCTGTGGGACTGCCAGCTCATTGCCTTCGCTACCCCGTCCAACCCGCGTCACATCCTGCACCAGCACAAGGTTCTGCTGTGAGCCATCCGGCCATTCCACAATTAACAGGGATCGTTTTAGAAACAACGTACCCGGAATTTCTGTCAGCATACCTGCCTCGCCATTACCGTTAATTTCATTCCTACCCTGATTATAATACAGATAAATTAGACCAATTTTTATGTCGCCCGGGTCGGAAGACAAGCAGGTTCCCGGCTCAGACAAGCCTGCCGCGTAACAAGATTATTGATTTTTCCAGATGGCAATCTGGTTTCGACCTGAAAACTTGGCGCGGTAAAGCGCATCATCCGCGCTCTTTACCAGGCTATTTAAGCTATCGTGAACCTCGGAGATGGTCGCCACTCCCAGGCTGACGGTCATCTGGAACGGCTGGCCGCCTGGTACATCAAACGCCCCGTCTGCAATCGTGCTCAGAATCCTTTCGGCCGCCTGGACTGCTTCGCCCAAATCGGTTTGCGCCATCAGCACAATAAATTCCTCACCGCCATAACGCGCCGCCACATCCACCACCCGCAGACAACTGTGTATCCGGCGCGCAATTTCACGCAGAACATCATCGCCTACAATGTGACCAAAGGTATCATTGACTCGCTTAAAATGATCCACATCAATCATAAGCACAGAAAGATGACCCGGGTAACGCTGTGAGCGATCAAATTCCAGCTTTGCCAGCTCAAAAAAATACCGGCTGTTATACAGGCCAGTCAGCCCGTCTGTAATCGAGAGAATATGATCCTGCTCGTAAAGACGCGCATTTTCAATCGCCACCGCAGCCTGGCTGGCAAAGGCCAGCAGCCGGCTGGCGTGATCGGGTGTGAAAAAATTGGGTGTGGAGCTGTCAAGGTTCAAAAATCCGATCACTTCATCGCGCCGGCAAATCGGCACACCGGCATATGATCGGATCCAATCCACCCGGGCATCTGCCTGCCAGCCCGGATTGTTGTGCACATCCGAAACGATGCTGGGCTGCCGGGTCTCAACCATCACCTTCAATGTCGGGAAATCTTCCACCTTAAATTCACTATCTTCAATATAATTCCCCATACCGCGCCCAACATATCCACGGTGACCGACTACCTTGAGATTTGGCCCTTCCAGCAGCATGATGGTCATCGAATCATTGGCAATCACCCGCCCGGCATTCTCAAGGATCAATTGCAGGACGTCATTTAACTTCAAACTACTGCTCAGTGCTTCGGCAGTGCTGCGCAGCGACTCCGCCAGGCGGCGCTCCTCCCGTTCAGCTTCTTCAGCCTGTTTGCGCGCGGTAATATCCACAAATGAGCTCATCAGGCAGACAGGCTGTCCAACACCATCTGTCACAAGGTGCGCCGAAACATCCATATACAATGAAGACCCATCCTTCTTCCTGGCTACCAGTTCACCCTGCCAGGCCTGGCCGCTGAACAACGCCACAAAGACTTCGCCCACCGGGGCATTTTCCTGCCAGAATTTAGTCACCGAATTTCCAAGCACTTCGCTTTCATGATCATATTCCCACAAGCGCAAGAAAGATGGGTTGACGTAAGTCAGTTTGCCTTCCAGATCTGCCAGCGCCATGGCATTAATGGAAGATGCAATTGCGCTATCTTTAATATGCAAGGCCTGTTCAAGCTGTTTCCGTCCGGTGACATCTTTCATGATGGCCACCACACTCGTGATCAGACCCTTTTCATCCAGCACCGGGCCCAGGCTGGCCTCCTGCCAGGTCAGTCTTCCATCCCTGTGCCTGGTTTGCAATTCGCCCCGCCAGATCTGCCCATTTTTTATGATTGGCCATAATTGATTGAAGTATTGATTGATCTGACCTTCCGCCAATAACAGATCAAGCTTCCGCCCATGCACTTCCGCCAGACTGTAACCCATGGCCTGTTCCAATTGAGGATTGGCGTATTCAATCCGGCCCTCGGCATCGGTTATCAGGATGGCATCACTGCTCTGCATGACCGCCTGCGAAAGTTTGCGCAGCTGGTCTTCACCCTGTTTTCGAGCACTGATATCTCGAAAAAGGGCCAGGATTGCATAAGGCTGCTGACCAGCATCCATCAGCAGGGCCAGGCTGGCTTCAGCCGCAAAACTGGAACCATCCCGGCACACAAAGGTATACTCCACCCGCCGCGGCGAACCGGCCAGCATGCTTTCCTGCAGGCTATCCGGCTTCATCATCCAGGCGGGTGCCCTGACAAAATCAAAGCTGCTCAAACCACTGGCTTGCAATTCTTCAAAACTGTCGAAACCCTGCATTTCAAGCGCCTGGTGATTGGCCGCCAGGAAGCCACCTTGCAGGTTGGTCAATGTGATACCGTCCGGTGAGGTTTCCACCAGGCTGCGGTAGCGCAATTCGCTGACAATTAACCAATCCTGATATTTTTTAATCCCGGTGATATCCTCAAACGTTACTATCACCTGGCTGGGGCTGGATGAACCCCCCACAAACTGCGGCCGGGCATACACCCGGATCCAGACATGCTCATCATTATCAGGATGATAAACCCCCATAATCACATTGCTGACATCCTCGCCAGTCTGGAGCGCCTGCATGGCCGGGTGTTCCTGACCAGGAAAGTCACTGCCATCTTCGAGATCGGAAGAGCACACGTCTGAACTCCAGTCACCTGAAGCTA
>CAZLJB010000245.1:0-5533 GCA_964559195.1 uncultured Anaerolinea sp.
TGCGGAATTTATAGATGCTTTGTTTACTGTCTCCCACGATAAACAAATCGACCGGGCCTGCGTTTTTCAAACCGGGAAGGTCGCCACTCCTGTCGCCTGCCCCGTAAACTGCCTGGGGGCTGTGGGCGGCCCCAGGCAGAGCACTAAGATTTATAAGATTTTCCTTTGTGTTGCCTGTGTCCTGCGTGTTTAATGCATTTGCATTAAAGCCCGTCAGAGAATACACAATCTGCCGCTGGCGGTCATTGGTATCCTGGAATTCGTCCACCAGCACGGCGCGTAGTTCGGATTGGAGTTCGGCGCAAACTTCGGGATTCGCCATCAGCAGTTGAGCGGTGAGACCTTCAAGGTCGTCGAAATCGAGGGATTGGCGCTCATCCTTACGGCGCTGGTATTCTCTCAGCGTTTGCTCGATCAGCCGCTGGATGTCAGACAGGTGTGTGGCGACCTGCTCGTCGAGGAAGAAACGAGCTCTTTCGGCCAGGAATTTTAGATTCTCGTCATAAACCTGGCGCAACTCACTCATGGCTGCACGCACCGTTTCGAGGCTGTCCGCATTCCAGTTCTCTTTTTTGCCCTGTGTAGATGTGGCTTTACGCAATTCGGAGAGGCTGGATAGCACCAGATCCCAGTCATGGGCGGCGCGGCCGGTTTGGGTCCCATCCCAAAGGCTGAGCACGGCCCGCCGGGCGAGTTCAAGCTTGTCATCGGAAGCGGCGGATTGGTAAGCAGCAAGGTCGGTCAGATTATCGAGCCAGGCTGGGGATACAAGCTGGGTAGTCAGGTAAGCTCCGAGAGCGGATGAGAATTTCTCCCTCACATCTGTCCCCTTTTCATCTGAGAGAGGGGGTATATCCAACCGCCTGCCCAACATTGTTTTGAGTATCTGACGCAAGTCGCCTTCGTTGAACGGTTCGAACAGCGCAGCGGCTTGCCCATCGTTGGCAGCCCAGGCCATAGCCGAATCGATGGATTCGGCTTGCAAGGCAGCGGAAAGCCCCTCATCCAGCAGATTAAAGGCCGGGTCAAGACCAACTTCGGCGGGGTGGGAGCGCAGGATTTCAGCGCATAGGCTGTGGATGGTACCGATGCGAGCAGAGTCGAGGCCAGCCTCATCAGCCCCCCCATTTTCACTGGAAAATGTGGGAAAGGGTGATGAATTAGTCAGCGCACGCCGAATTCGGCTGCGCATTTCCCGTGCCGCTTTTTCAGTGAAGGTAATCGCCAGAATCGAGCGCAACAGATAACCCTGTTCCAAAAGGTGCAGATACCGCCCCACCAGCGACAACGTTTTGCCCGAACCCGCGCCCGCCATGACAACAATAGCGTGGTTTGGGTCGGTGGCAGCCTGTTCCTGGCGGCCTTTGAATGAGAATTGGGAGAGGACGGTCATTTAGCTACCAGTGTTACGAGAGCGGTGGCGTTCAATAAACGGTACGTAAGACATATTCAAAATCCTTTCTTATTCTTTCAATAAAAATTTACCGTCCGCGATGGCGTTTTCTGGGTTTTGATTGGATGTTAGCGGTCTTTTCTGTATAACCAGATTTCTGAAAATGTTTTGGGTCTATTTTCTCTTTAAACATCTGGTAATGTCGTGCGATCCGGGCGATGTAAAGCGGGTCTTTCAATACCAATGTTTGCATAAGTTCCAGTAATGCCGGAGCCAGTTCAGATTGATAACTTAGCGGATTCAAAGCAGGCCCCTGCAACTCTTCGATGAGTTCCGGGTCATCCCGAATCGTCCATTTACGATAGAAACTCGCGCTTTCCCATCCAAATCCAATTGCAGCGATGAACTCGTTGCGCCTTTTGGACAATACATTAAATATCACGCGGCGGCAGTCACAATCTTCGTCGTTGCAAAAGAACTCAACAAAGCCGTATTCATCAGCTGGCAGCGTAGGATGACCATCCATTATAGTCATGTTGCGCGTTTCTTTCACCGCCAGATCTCGAAATTTTTCGTAAAACGGTTCAAATGGCATGCTTAATACCCTTTCTTATATCGCCAACAAAAAGATACCGCTGGGCAGTAACTTGGACAACCATCAGCGGGTGGTTTGGGTTCAAAATGACCGGTGCGGATCCCTGCCACGTGCTTTTCGATATGCGCCACGACTGTAGCGAAAGCCGCTTCCACCCCGCCCTCGAACTTTTCCAGTTTCAGGCTGCTGGCCTCAGCTTTTTGGATATGCCAGTAAAATCCACTCGAAACTCCGCCCAACCCCAGCGCGTCGCGCGCCGCCAAGGCGTAAATCGGCAGCTGCAAACGGCGGCCTTCCTTCAAGTGCGCCGCCGTAATCGCTGCCCCGCCCGCTTTATAGTCAATCACCCGCAGCGAGCCATCCGGCGCTTTATCCAACCGGTCGATGTAGCCATGCAAGCGAATCCCGCTCCCCAACACCAGCGACGGTTCGCCCATCCCAAAGCGCGCCTCCACCCGAAACGGCGCGTAACCCTGCGAAGCCTGTTCCAATGCGGTAATCGTTTCGCGCAGGCGGCGCATCAGTTCACGCTGCTGGCATCCCCAGAGCGGCGTCGGGCGAAAACCATAAACCTGCGGCGCAGTCGTAAATACATCGCGCGCCGCCTCGCTCAACTCCGTTCCGCTGTAGACCAGCTCCAAAATCTTGTGCAGCATCGTGCCAAGCGCGCGCACATCATAGCCTTCATCCGGCGGTGTAAGCGGTTCCAACCCTAGCGCGTGAGCAATGAAAAACTCAAACGGGCAGGTCCCGTAACTCTCCAGCTTGCTCGCACTCCAGCCAAAATCTGTTCCAAAACGCTCGCGCAGGTCAAGAACTTGTCCTGAGGTGGCACCGGGAGACTCGCGCAACCCTATCGAAGCATCGCCCTCGTATTTCCCTGCCGCCTTCGGGTCGAGCCGCGCTATTAGCGCCTCCACACCATTTTTTAGGTGCATGTCGAAGTCCCGGGCTGCCTCCAGCCATTCGACTGGCGAGGCTGCCTCAGTCGGGTCCAGGCCAACTTCAGGACGAACCCTGCGAACAGCCGGCTTTCCACTTAGCCGGTAAATCTCCTCCCAAAACGGGGATGCTTCCCAGGCTTGTCCATCTAGCGCCAGATATGGGCGCGTCAAGAGTAGTTTTTTCCGCGCGCGGGTGACAGCCTGGTAAAAGAGAGTCTCCTCATCACCATGCAGACGGGTGTCGAGTGGCAGACCAAGCTCCCGCAGCGCGGCGCGGTCATTCTCGCGCAATAAAATATCCTCGCGTTCCAGGCGCGGGAACTCACCTTCTGAAAGGCCCATCAAAACAGCAGCCTCGAACGATAACCCACGCGCATCCAGCACCGAGGCAACCAGCACTCCGGCCTGCCCGGCAACGGAATAAGTGGCTGTTTCCAGCGCAGCACGCAAATCAGAGAAAAACTCGACGTATGTCACTTCATTCTCGCCCAGCGCCGGTTCGCCCAGCACGATTTGCACAGCAAATCGCCCACGCAGCACATCTTTGAAGGCGCGCAAAGCGGCTACATCACGTTCGGCGGTGGAAGGGTTGGCGCGGGCGCATCCAACAATATTCAAACCACCGTTCTCGGCTGAAAAAGCGGTCAGTAGAGCCGGGTCATCGCCCATTAGATCTTCGATGAACGCCACAAACTGGCGTATGGTAGCGTGATTTGGCGGGGTAAGCAAGTCAATAAAATCTTGGAATTGGGTCTCCAAAGTCTGGATGCTTTGGAGAGTCGCGAGTCTGGCCTCCTGCGGGGATGATAAAACTTGCGAATCCGTTTCAGGGTCAACCATTTCTTGACGTGTTTTTGCAAGCCCCAGCGTCTCGCGCCACTGCGAGAGCCCCTGCGTTACTCGTCCCTGGCGAGAGATTTCGTCGAGAAGGTTAATCCCCATCTCTCTTTGGGAGTCTCCCGCCGGGTTGATGACCGACCAATCAAAGTATGGGCTGCGCCAGGCATTCAGTAGCGGGCGGCGCGGCCAATCCTCGGCTGGTAGAGACAAGAGCGCGAACAGCGCAGCCACGCCTGGGTTCTCCACCAGCGGCTGGCCGCCCACCATGCGCAGTGGAATGCCAAACTCGGCGGCAGTCTCATCAATGAAGGGACGATATGGTTCCAGGTCGCGCACAAGCACAGCTACATCCGTTAATTTCAGACCATCGCGCACTATACGGGTCTTGACCCAGCGCAAAGCGGCGCGGGCTTCAACGGAGCGGGTTTGGGCTTCCACAAACTCTATGTCATTGGGCTCTCCCGCCCGACCCCTGCCCTGCACCGCACTGCGTTGGGGGAAGCTGGGCAATCTCGCAGCGTCTGAGGCTGGTTCCAGCGCTGGGGAGATTGCTTCGTACCCAAACTCGGGCATGCTATCGCTAAGAACGCTCCTCACCACGGCAGGTTCAAACAAACACGCTTCCACCTGCGCAATAGCGGGTGAAAGCAGTGAAACGGAGTCCAAAGCTTCGGGCTGGAGATTAAGGGCATACGTCAACGCCGCCTGGGCACGCCTGAAACGCTTTTGGGCAGGGCGATGCGGACGTTGGAGATCACCGGTTAGTGTAATGAGGGTCTCTTGGGCACGTTTAGCCAGCAATGTCAAAACGCCCAGTTGCGTGGGATTGAACTCGTCAAAACCGGAAACGGCAATTAAACGGGTCTCCGCACCCAGTTCCTGGTTTTGTTCCAGCGCAATCGCCGCCAGCCAGCCGCGGCCTTCGTTATCCGCCCACTTATTTTGTTGCAGCCAATCCTGATAGGCGCTGTAAACCAGGGCGATTTCTGTGAGCCGGGAGCTGAGTCCTTTTGTGGCGCGATTTGCTGTGCAAATCGCAAATTCGTTTGGGAAAATACGGGCACGCTTGAGTTCATCAAGCGTGTTACGCAGGGCGGCTACAAAACCGGGTTTATCACGCAGCGCGGCATAATAGCGGATTTTGCCAGGTACCTGCCCATCTCCACTTTGGACAGGCCCATCGTGATGGTACAGGTTTGCCAGAATAACGCGCAACAGACGAATACGCACCGGGTCGTCCAGAAGCGGGATGGGCTGCCCAGCGCGGGTCAGTAGTTCGGCGTAGAGCGTGTGAAAGGTGTGGATTTCAATCCCCAGCGCCCCCCCGGCTGCCACCAGTCGCTGGCGAAACCCGGCGACTTGAATCATATTCGGAACGATGGCAATCACCGGCGCAAGGGGCTGTTCTGCAAGTACCTGCCGGATGCGCTGGATAACGCTCTCCGTCTTGCCATACCCAGCCGGGGCGATGAGTAGTCGATGGGACATTAAATACCGACTTTAACAGCTTGTTCGTGCGCCATCCCAACCAATTCGCGGACGGTTTCCAACAGGGATTGACCAGTTGGAGCAGAGAGGGGCGGAGCATCCTCGCCGAGTTCCGGCGGAGCGGTCAGGTCGCGGACTTGGGCAAGGCGCTGAGAGAGATCGGGGGGCAGGTGGCCGCGTTCGACCAGTTCAGCCTGAATCAGGCGTGAAGAAGGCAGGTCGGCGGCAGGGTCGAGATCGGAAGAGCGTCGTGTAGGGAAAGAGTGTTCAGAG
>CAZLJB010000246.1:0-5512 GCA_964559195.1 uncultured Anaerolinea sp.
TAGCTTCAGGTGACTGGAGTTCAGACGTGTGCTCTTCCGATCTGCTTCCAGCTGGGAAAGCTGCCTGGAATTAGCATTTAAGCGGGGTTTTTGGAACTGCGGCGAAACCTCAACCACATCATTGACCCATTCAATGGCGGGTGTCTCTTCGATAAATTCAACGCCGCTGGCATTGGCGGATGGACGCAAAACAGGAGCCTGGGAGGCAGCTTTTTGGGCGGCGCGAGGCGGATTTTGAGTCTCGGGCAGCGCATCAGGTGTTGCCGCTACAATTTCAATGGCGGATTGCTTCCAGGGGTTCCAGGATGGGCCGGTTGGTATTTCGCGCGTAGAAACGACAATAGCATCGGCTCCCAGTTCTGCCTGGACCATTTGCAAGGTTTTCAACATTGACTCAGATCTAAACGTTTTTGTAACCACGCTGTCCTCTAATCGATCTTAACCATACCGTGCGCTTTTACTTTTACGCCCGGGCCAACTTCAGAAAAAGCCATGACAATTAAATTGGTGAGGGATTGTTCGACAAGCCGATGAAATGCCAGGCGCAGCTCACGCGGGCAGAGCAGGATTGGGAAATGACCTGTTTGCGCCAGGGCCTCCATTTGCTCACCGGTCTTTAATAAAACGCGCTGGGCCAGGTTGGCATCGATCTGGAAGCCCGGGCTGCCTTCTGAAGCCACCAGGGCAGAACGCAGCGTGGCTTCCAACTGGGGGGAAAGGGTAAAGACATGCAGGGTGTTGGTTTCATCCTTGTACTGGTTTGAAATTGTGTTGGCCATGGTTTGGCGAACTGCTTCTGCCAGGATATGAGGATCGCGTGTCATGGATGCATTGTTTGCAAGAACTTCCAAGATACCACTCAAATCACGGATTGGGATGCGCTCGCGCAGCAGATTTCGCAAAACACTCTGCGTTTCACCCAGGCTCAGCATTTCAGGCACCACGCCTTCAACGGATGCGGGACTTCGCTGGCGAAGCTGGTTCAACATTTCCTGCACCATCTGGCGGCTGAGCAATTCTGAGGATGAATTTCGAACAATTTCTGTGATATGCGTGCATAAGACCGAGAGCGGGGTTACGACGGTGTAACCTTTTAATTCGGCCTGATTTTGCTCAGACTCGCTGATCCAAAGCGCAGGAAGGCCAAAAGCAGGTTCTGAAGTTGTAATTCCCTGGATCGGTTCGTCAATATCCGAACCCGGTATGGCCAGTAGGCGATCGAGCATAATTTCGCTGGAAGCAACTTCCTGGCCACGAATTTTTATGCGATAGGATTGCGGGGAAAGACGCAGGTTGTCGCGAATGCGCACGACTGGCAGGATCAGACCCATTTCACTCATCAATTGGCGTCGAATACCCGTAATACGGCGAAGCAAATTGTCCTGTGAATCTTCGTCAATAATCGGGATCAGGCTGTAGCCAATTTCCAGTTCAATTGGGTCGACCACGACCATTTCCAGCATTTGTTCAGGTGTTTCTGGCTCAGCCGTCAGGATTGTGCCACTGGCGGGAATTTCCTCAACAATTGCAGCCGTTTGAGACTTATTTACAAAGAAAGCGCCAGCTCCCAAACCGACAGCGACCATGGCAAAGGGCAGGGTTGGTAAGCCAGGCACCAGCATCATCAAACCAACCACAATGGCTGCGACCGCCAGCACATTGAAATTTGCGACCTGGGCGGAAACTTCGGAACCAAGCGAAGATTCGGAGGTAGAGCGCGTGACGATCAAACCAGCCGCGGCTGATACCAGTAAAGATGGAACCTGGATGGCCAGACCGGCGCCGATAGTTAGCAAGACATAGGTTTGCAAAGCACTCACTAACGGCATGCCTCGTTGGAGCACACCGATCACAAAACCGCCAACGATATTCACAACCATGATGATAATGGCGGCAACCGCATCACCACGTACAAACTTACTGGCACCATCCATGGCGCCGTAAAAATCCGCTTCTGCTTCGATGGCTTTGCGGCGCTGGCGAGCCTGGGTTTCATCAATTAAACCAGCATTAAGATCGGCGTCAATGGCCAGCTGCTTGCCCGGCATGGCATCCAGTGTGAAACGTGCGGCAACTTCTGCCACGCGTCCGGCACCACTGTTAATCACGACAAATTGAATGATCATCAAGATTAGAAAGATAACAACACCAACCACATAGTTACCACCAACGATCAGGTTGCCGAAGGTAGTAATAATCTGGCCGGCATCGCCACTCAATAGAATTAACCGGCTGACAGAAACATTGATGCCAAGCCTGAACAAGGTGACCAATAACAGCACAGTCGGGAAAACTGAAAACTCCATCGGCTGCTTGATGAACATGGTAAGCAGGACGATTCCGATGGAGATCGCAATGCTTAGGGCTACCGCCAAATCCACCAGGAAAGCTGGCAGGGGAATGAGCAGCATACCCACCAGCATAACCAGACTGAGGGCCATGATAATGTCGTTGGAGCGCAGCAAGCTTTGCAGGGCAACAACAATTGGGGTTTTATTGGGTGTAGAGGCTGCCATTAGTTATTTCCTATCGAGTTCATAACTGGAGCTGCGGGACGCGGCGAATTGGTTAGCTTGCCTCGCAAACGATAGACGTAAGCCAGGACTTCTGCCATTGCCACGTACAGGTCAGGTGAGATTTCCTGGCCAATATTGATGGTTTTGTAAATTGCGCGCGCGAGTGGAATATTTTGAACCACGGGAATATTGTTCTCTTTGGCAATTGCCACGATGCGCTGCGCGACACGAAAAGGACCTTTTGCCAAAACTTTTGGAGCACCCATACCTTCATGGTATTCAATTGCGATGGCAAGGTGGGTCGGGTTGGTAACTACCACAGTAGCCTTGGGAACATTGGACATCATTCGACCGCGGGCCATCTGGCGCTGCATATTGCGCACCCGGCTTTTCAACATTGGATCGCCTTCGGATCGTTTGAATTCTTCCTTGATCTCTTCCTTGCTCATCCGAAGGTTTTTGTAAAGTTCCCAACGCTGGTAGGCATAATCTGCAGCGGCTAGTATCAGGTACATGGATCCAACACGAATGGTGAGTTCAACACACAGCCCAACAAAGCGAACCACGGCCGAGTTGAGGTCATAATCTGTGAAAGCAATCAACTCGGAGTAGATTGATGTCATGAAACTATATGCAAACCAGGACACCCAGCCAAGTTTTAATAAAGAACGAAGCAGCTCAATCAAACCATGGGTGGAAAAAATACGTTTGAAACCTTCGAGCGGATTAACACGATTGAAATCGAAACCTATCTTCTTGCCAGCCCACAAAAACTGAGTCTGAGCAACTGTGACTGCAACACCAGTAACCAGGAGACCGACAACGATCAGGCCAAGCGATGGCAAAATCTGGACAGCAAACGAATAAATCAATTTTATTAGCCAGGCTTCGGTTATATCGGTGCCCGGGAGTTCCACAATCTGGCTGATAACCACCTGCTTCAGCGCTGTAATCAGGTCTGCACCCGGGCCTCGCAGGAGGTAAGCACCAGCGAGCAGGATGGCCGCCGTGTTTAATTCCTGGCTGCGGACTACCTGACCTTTTTCACGGGCTTCTTCGAGTCGTCGACTACTTGGGGCTTCAGTTTTATCTGCCATTTTGCCTGGTTATTGCAGAAACAAGAGCATATTTTCCCCCATGGCCCGATATAAACTGGTCAGGTATGGGAAAAGAACAGCAAGTAACATCGACATGGAGATCAGGGCCACGGTGACCTTGACAGGTAAACCGAGGAAGTAAACTTGCACCTGCGGGGTAACCCGGGCCAGCAATCCAAGGCTGAGATCGGTCAAGATAAGCGCAGCCAAAACCGGCAAAGCCAGGTGAATACCAGCCGCAATTAACTGGGCGGTAGTCAGCGCCAAAGTATCCATTCCGTTAAATGGCAAAGGACCGTTGATCGGAATGACGGTAAAAGTCTTTTGAATAGCGATAAGCACGATGTGATGACCATCGATGGTAAGAAAAAACATCATCATAAGGATCACAAAGATCTGGTCAAAGGCAGACCCTGCATCTCCCAAGGCAGGGTTAAAAATTCGGCCGGATTCAAACCCGCTTCCAAGCCCCATAGCCAGACCTGCAATCTGAATTGCGCCAAAGGTTAGATCCGCCGCAAAACCGACCAGGGTGCCAATTAAAATTTCCTTGCCAATCGATATCGTAAAAGCAAAAGCGCCAATTGCAGCGGCATCCGGCTTCATGGGCTGCCAGGGGACCAGTACAATGGCGAGCGCCAGCCCCAAACCTATCCTGACCTGGTTCGGGATGCTTTGACCACCGAAAACTGGCACATGAATGATGATTGCCATAATGCGGGTAAAAGCCAGGAAAAAGAGTTGTGCTTGCGGAACAGAAATGGTCATTGATTGTTTTTTCCAGAAAAGTGATACCGGTATGATAATACCTGATTCGCTTCCATCTGTCTGTAAAGTCAGTGTGAAGTGAAACTAAATATGGCGTAAATTTTTTTAGAAATTTGGGGTTTGGTTGACTGGTTTGGCCAGCCACTCTCGTTTTGAACTCGAATGTACAAGAGAGAAGAATTTTGGGGTGAGGCGCAGCCCAGTATGTGGTAAATATTTTATGTTTTTTTGTGGAAGAAAATAAACCTGAAAACAGGCATCAATTTTTGCCAAAAGCCCACCGAACGAAACCAAATGGGTTTTTATTTTTTAGACGGCAGGTCAAAGCAACGCTGGATTCGATTTACCAATAAATCGGTATCTAATGGTTTAACCAAGAAATCACTGGCGCCGGCCTTGACAGCTTTTTGAACAATCTCGGGATAACCCAGGGATGAGATGATGAAGACCTTGGTCCGATTGAGAAAAGCTTCGTCACGAAGTTCGCCAACTAAATCCAGGCCATTTTGCCCAGGAAGGTGCGTATCGATCAGGAGCAGGTCCGGCAAATACTGGATCAGATGTTGGCGGATCGAACCAGGATCATCGCAAGTGATCGGCTGCATTGAGTTACGCAGCAAGGCAAGTTTAATAAGATCACACTGCAGTGTATTGGGCTCGAGAATCAAAACAGTAAGCTTCTCGCGCGTCATTTTTTCGGTCCACCCTTTGTAAACGCTGGAAACCGCCCAGAATCGCGCATTTTTATTTTCAAATTTTCAACATCGGATTCGGAAATTTTCAAGATATTGTAGGTCTCTGGATGGATTTCAAAACTAAAGAGCTCAGAATTGGATAATGAATAGTCTTCTGCGAAGGCATTGGCCAAGTTTACGATAGCAGGAAGCTGCTGGTTGGTCCGCGCCAGGGATGGGGTGTGATGATACCGGATGGCATCCACTAAAACGACTGGGAAATTCCAGCGTTCGGCAATCAAACCTCCTACCCGGGCATGATCAATCCCGATCAATTTCTCTTCCACCTGCCAGAGCTGTAATTGGTTATGTTGAACAAAATCAATGATCGTTTTGTAATTGCTCAAAACAAATTGATCAAGCAGCAGTTTTCCAATATCGTGAAGCAAGCCAGAGA